>JBHENH010000119.1:9332-9605 GCA_046262135.1 Pyrinomonadaceae bacterium | reverse complement strand
AGAGTGCCCGCCCCCTCAAGCACGTACCAAACGTCGGTGAATTCTTTGTGCACTTCCGAGTTGGTCGGCGTTGTGCGTCGAATGCCGATAACCGGATATTCGGAATTCTCCGATAGCTGGCGCGAGTACAGACCGGGATGGCCAGCGTTCTCCTCCGGCGCGTTCTGAATGGCGCGCCGAAGCTCGGTAGCGTTAAGGAACGTGATGGGCGCGTTCGTTTGAAGGTTTCGCAGCGCGGCGGTGAACGCTAGGGAAGGCGACGGCTTGCTCTCG
>JBHENH010000119.1:0-9322 GCA_046262135.1 Pyrinomonadaceae bacterium | reverse complement strand
TGCTAGTTCTGCTCCAGTCAAATGATTTTCCACGCATGCCTTAGATCTATTCGACTACTAGTAATTGAGCGGCTCCACATAATTGCGCTTTCGCCGATACGAATAAAACGGCAGACCGAGCGCGATTAAAACGAGTCCGAGGATTGAACGGATCGGGCTGGTTAAAAGCGTGTTCACGAGCAGCCAAGCCGTCACAACCAAAAACAAAGCCGGCACGAATGGATATCCAAAGGTGCGATTAAGGTCTTTCAGCGTTCGGCATCTTTCGCCGAATAACAAAAATCGAAGCACGACACTTTGACCGATTATCAGAATTTCGTGCTGTGGATTTTTTTCGGTTTGGCGCGCGATTTTCATAATTGTCAAAACGGTGGCGACTCTTCCGCCGAGCGAAACTGCCACGCAGTTTACCAGCATCACAACGCCAATAATCGTGACAGCAACAGCTTGCGCCGTGCGTAGAGAAACTTTCACCCCCGACAAATCAAATGCGAAAATCTCTCCCGAAAACGCTCCGCCTGTGACGACGTTTAGAAAAATTGCAAACGCTACGCCGCCGGTAGCGATGCTGACGTTGCCGACGACAAAATCCATCCAGCCGTAAAGAAACCCCCAACGCGCCCCGTAAGCTTCGCGCAGGAAAACATAAATGCCACCCGATTTCGGCATCATCGCCGCGAGTTCGGCGAGCGTCAGCGCGCCTGCCAAAGTCAAAAGCCCAGTAGCAATCCAAACTGCAATAACCATTGAGGGCGTTCCGACATTGCAAGTCATCACGCGGGCCTTGAGAAACACGCCTTGGCCGACCATATTGCCGACGACAATCGAAGCGGCAGCAACAAGTCCGAGTCCGCGAAGAACATTAGCTTTGTTTGGAAGGGTGCCGGACACTACTTGATTACTGTGCATTTATTCCAACACTCGAAAATTGATTAAAGGAGCGTCGAACGCATGACATCACCGCCGCGCGCACAACGTGCGGTATTTAGCGAAGGCTGGATCGATTATCTGAACGGCAGGGTCCGGGTACCTTACGGGAGGTGGCTCCGGGTGCCTCTGGGCGTGGCCCCGCCTAGTAACCGTTGCCAGTGTTACCGCGACACCGCCGGCAGCAAGCAAGTCACGTCTCGCTAAGTTCATCAACAGCACCTCTATCCAACCTCCGCCGTGAAGTGGACGGAAGAATCCAATCGGTTGTTTGCTGGATTGTTAGCACGACATAGACCCGAGCTTTCTGATTTTAGGTTTCATCGGCGTAGGTTCTGTGACACCGACGACAGACTTTCATAAAACCTTATTCCGGGAAATTCAGGCGTTTTGACATCGCCACGAAACGAGGATCGTCGCGCAGCGGGTCCATATACGGATCGACCTTGAGCCGTTGCAACCACCAATCGTGCGACTGATAAGCCTTTTCAAGCATCGCAAATGCTTCATCACGACGGCCCATAGCGACATAAACATTCGCCATGTTATACGCCGCGACGTACTCAGTTTTTTCTCTCTCCCGAAACCTCCTTAGAACTTCTTCGGCCTTGGCTGCACGGCCGGACCTCGCATACGCTACCCCCGCGTTGCCCAGCATCCACTGGCTTGTCGGATCATCCTCCAACGCTGTTTCGCAGATCGTGAGCGCATCGTCATACATCCCGTTTGCGTTGTAGATCATGGCGAGATTATGTCGTCCTACAGGATGGTTCGGCTCGAGTTCGAGGGTTTTCCTTGCCATCTCTAGACCCTTTTCCTTTTGGCCGGCGAGCATATGTGCATATGCGTAGGTTGAACCCACCACGATGTCGAGCGGTTCCAGCTCAAGAGCTTTTCCCATTTCGGCAACTGACTCTTCCAACCTTCCGGTCGGCAGTAGCAGCAACTGGCCGTAGCGAAAATGTGCCGCTGAACTATTTGGATCAAGCTCGATGGCTCGCTTAAATTCCCGTTCAGCTTCCGCCCACTTCCATTCATACGCAGCCAGATAGAACCCCATGAACGTATGTGCCTCGGCAAGGTTCGGATCGATCGCAAGAGCCTTTTCCGCCGCGCCTTTTCCTTCCTGAATCGCAGGGCTTGGCGAGGTATAGGGATAAGTCGGCAGATTCAAATAAACCTCCGCAATCCGCGCGAATGCCAAAGCGAAATTCGGATCTATCGCGATCGCCTGCCGGTAGTAATCCGCTGCCTGCAGCATCGAGGCCTTTGTCCGCTTTGCAAAGTGATAACGACCTTTCAGGTAAAATTGATACGCTTCGTTGTTGTTCGTGTAGCGCTTGGTCAAATCTTTCTCATTGCCCGATAGCTTCAACTCCAACTTTCGTGAAATTTCTGTCGCTATCTCCCGTTGAGTTGCCAACAATTCCGACGTCTTACGTTCATATTGCTCGCCCCACAGCAATTTATTATTTCGCACGTCAACCAGTTCGACGCTGACGGTCAGATTATCGCCGCGCTGAACGATTCGACCTGTCATCACCGCATGTACTCCAAGTTCGCTGCCAACTTTTATTGGGTCGTTTTCTTTCCCTTTGTAGCGAAAGACCGAACTCGTCGGGCTGACTTTCAGATGCGGTAGTTGCGAGAGGCGGTAAATCAGTGATTCCGCCAGCCCGTCGGAGAGGTATTCGGTGTCCGCGTCCGAACTCCTGTTCTGAAACGGCAACACCGCAATCGAATCAATCGGCGCGTTACTGCTTGACAAGCGAAGAAAGAAAAACCAAAGCCCGATTCCAAGCAACGCCAGCACAATCAGCGAAGAAACCGCAACACTGAGTTTGTGTTTTTTGACCTCCTGCGTGATGAACTCCGCGCTCGATGCCGGCGATTGCGGTTCATCAGTGGTCGGTGCACTAATCAGTTGCGTTTTTGGTTCTTCACGATTCGGCGCGGTGGTGCGTTCCAGCCTGTCCTGAAACTCCAATTCCTGCTTGGCATCCTTCAAATCCGTCAACAAACCGCGCGCCGTTTGATAACGCTCGTCCGCGCCTTTCCGCAGCGTCTTGCTGACGATGCGCTCAATCTCACGCGGCAACGCGGGCCGTAATTGATGAATCGGTTTCGGCTCATCCTTCAAAATAGAACTGATTATTTCCAAAGGAGTTTCGCCTTCAAAAGCCCGTTTGCTCGTCAGCATTTCATAGAGGACTATTCCGAAACTGAAAATATCGCTGCGAGCGTCAATCTCTTTTCCTTTCGCCTGTTCGGGCGACATATAATTTGCCGTGCCGATAATCATTCCCGGATTTGTTGACGGCGGTTTAATGGCGGTGGTGGCTTCTTGGTCAATTGATTCGATCTTTTGTTCTGACAGTTTGGCGATTCCGAAGTCGAGAATCTTTACTAAACCGTCCGCGCGAATCATCACGTTTTCAGGTTTTATGTCGCGGTGAATAATGTTAGCCGAATGTGCGGCTTGCAACGCCGAAACGATTTGAACAGCTATGTCTAACGCTGATTTAAGCGACAGACTCTTTTCTTTCAGGCGGTCGTGGAGAGTTTCGCCTTCGATAAATTCAGTCGCAATGTAATGTGTGCCTTCCGATTCACCGATTTCGTGGATTGTAATAATATTCGGATGATTGAGCGCCGAAGCGGATTTCGCCTCGCGCACGAAGCGATTCATCCGCTCTGTATCTTCGGCAAACTCCGACGGCAGAATCTTTAATGCAACCTTGCGGTCGAGTTTAGTGTCCTGAGCCAAATACACTTCGCCCATTCCGCCCGCTCCGATTTTCTGCGAGATGCGGTAGTAAGAAATATTTGAATTGACGGCAAGCGTTTCGCTCATAGATCTAAAACTTACTGCGGCATTATTCCGATGCGGCGCACGAGATCCGTAAAACGCGGATCCGGGCGACCGGCCTTGGGAATAGTTAGTTTCAACTGAGTGGGCTTCTGGGAAACAGCTTCATTTTGCTGCGTTTGCGTTCCCGGAGAAGTGCAAGAAGTAAGAATCAGAAGTGAAAGGATTATTGTTTTCATCATGACTCGACAGAAGCGAACGCTGGCTTTTGCTGCGCGCGATCAGCATTCAACCTAAAGGAACAAGGCTACTTGAGAACCATGCTATCGCGCCGTCAGCTGCAAGCGCTCGTTAGCCAGCACGTTGCCAGTCACAGCAGCTCAATGATGCTTACTCTTTTCATAATGGCGGCGCAACATGTCTACACCGAAGTCATTCTCAAGATCGCGATAGACGGTGTGAATGTGGTTGGCGTTGTTCTGCGTGTTGTCGTACTCGATTAATAGCTTTGGGCCGTGGATGCGGTAGTAGTGCGGTTTCCCGAAATCTGAGCTGCCAGCCCACGCGAAGTGAAGTCGCTCCACGCCTGCTCTCCTGATTCGCTCCAGCTCCCCGCCGGCAAAATCCGAACGCCAATTGTTTACATACTCTTCCACTAAACGCATCAACAGCGCGCGCTGGTCACCCCTCATCAGGGAAACAGGTATGCCGACCGGAGCGCCTAAGCTGACTTTACGATTGTTGCCCGTAACGATCTCTTGCGGTGCGCTAGCTTCAACGATCCCCTGAGCAAGTTGCTGACGGTCTAAACTTTTAAGCAATTCGCGGGCGATCTCCGACTCGGCGGAAAGGATACTTGCGCCGACATGTTTTCCGTGGGCCACCACGGCGGGGCGCGCGCCCATAAAGGTCGGGGTCAGAGCGTAGAGGCCGCGCGTCACGGAAGAGAAGTTAACCGATAGGTGATGGCCCTCTACCCGCCAACCCCAAGGGGCGTCGAGCGCCGGTCTGCCGAAGACCGTGACGAAATATAGTTCAGGATCGCGGAGGGGGACGTAAGGGCTCCCGCCCAAGGCGATCTCGGTCTCGCGTAGGATGTCTTCAAGCTGCATGATGCCCGTCGCCTTCAGATAACCTTGCGTGCTGAGCGCGCTACGGAGCAGCGCGTGTGCCGCGACACGCTGCTCCTTGGTCATCTCTTTCAGGCTTAGGCCCTTCCGCTCATGCCAAAGGAGTCCGACGTCGTCTTTGATCGAGACGTTCTTTGTCGGAAAGAAATGCCAGTTGGATCGCTCCTCCCATGCCTCGAAGGGGATAACCGCTCTGTCGCGCAGTTGAGGCGTTAAGGCGTTAAGGAACTCTGAGGCCGCCCCAACCATGTTCTGAACCGCGGGATTGATGAGTTTTCTCCTGGATGGTTGGCTTTGACCTGAGGCTAAAGAGTTAAGTAGCGGAACGCCCGCCGCCAAGCTGATCAAGCCGCCGAGCGCCTCCCGCCTCGTCAGCCTCTCCCCTTGATGCCGTTTGCGTGCGGACATGAAGATAGACCCCCATAAATATCAGCTTCTTGGCTCAGATAGCGCAGCCGACCGCCCGCTGGGCCTCAGCCGCTGCCGAAGGCGGAGCGGAGTGCAACGGAGCGTAGGCTGGAGGCAGTCGGCTGAAGGCCGATGTGGTCCAGATGATTTGAAACGAAGTACTTAGGGGTGTCTTTCGTCTGGGCGATATTACCTTCGCCGATTGATCCCCTGGCAAAACTGGCCTCGACACCATTGATTCTCTCAGTCGTGTAGGTGAAACTTCCCTGATGCCTAATAGTATCAAAAACCGTCATCACGTTGGCACTGACCAGCAGAGTTGGTAGGATTTTGCTGCGACACGGTTCCAAGAAGACGTGCAATAAATGTCGCGCATGTGGAATTATTCTTTTGCACTCTATCGCGAAGATCATCAACCGGCACATCATTCTGCGGTCTACCCCCTCCACCAAAGCCTCCGCCGCCCGTGCCGCCAAAACTCTCATCCCAACCGCTCCACCCGCCATGCATAGAATCCCACCATCGCCCCCAATCCCGCGTATATCTCCTGATGACGTCTTCACTCAAGCCGCTAGAATCGACGAAGTTCACCGGATCATTTTGCACGTAGGCATAACGATTAAAGCTCTGCGGATCAGCGAAGTTGTAGCTGCCGTCGTAAGGATCGGGTTAGGAAAAGCGCGACCAATAGGCACCATAACGTAGGCACCATTGCGGCGGTGCATTGCGTCATCGCCACCATCCGTGTCACGCGTATAGCTCGCTTAGCGCAGCGGCCGAAATGCCTGATTGCTGCTGCGAGATGTCTCAGCGCCCCAGGGATCGAGATCTACCGTGCTGACGATGGTGCCGGAAGAGTTTGTAATGCGCTGGCTCTTGCTAATCGGATCCTGATGAACGTACTTACTGCTAAGCCGCTCTGGATCGCGACCAATTGTCCACCAAGGTAAACATACCCGCGCATCCAAGTGCCGCTCGAGTTGATCTCGGCGACCACCTCAAGGCGTCATCATCAATAGTGCGCCCTTCGTAATCCATTCCTTGTTCGGCTTCTGCCTCGACGAAAGATGGGGCTAAGATGGTGACGTTTCGTGTTGATATGAAGCCAGCCGAAGCGATACCTTGACGACCGCTAAGCGGATAAATACTGGCCCATATCGTTTCATAAGACTGGGTAATGCCGCTTTCATACGACTTAAAATCCGTTGTCAGGTAACAAGAGTTAGCCCGCTTTGCCAGCAAATCCACAAACGAGACAAATGCAGAGCGACATGCGGCGGAGAATACCCGTTTTCGCTAATTTTCGCCAACGGGACAATGTGTTATGAATAAGACGAGCGCAAACCTTGCCCCAAAGTCTAAAAGCAAATAGACTCCGCAGCCATGAAAAACCTCATTGTCGCAGCTTTGTTGCTTTCCTGCCTTTCCGTCGCGGCACAAGACACAGATGGCCCGCAGCCGGACCGTTGGCGCGGACTCATCCTCGATAAGAGCACGCCAGCAGACGCCATTAAGGCTCTCGGGCACCCGATAAAGATCGTCCCGGCGGAATGAGAACGTATCCTCTGAATAAACGACTCTCCTCGATCACAATTCGGAAGGCTATCGAAAGTTCACGTACGATGCCTTGGAAGGAATCAAATCGGCTACCCTCGTATTCAGAAACGATAAGCTCGTTCTAATCGAACTTCATCCAAAAAAGAAAATGAGCGCCGGTACGCTCCCCAACCTTTATTCGGTTGAGTTTGTGCCGAAGATTGGGGGGATGGATACAGCCTTCAATCCGCGAGACTATGAACGCCATCAAGGCCGTGTTTACCCAAAGAATTATCCAGTCACTTACTACCTGATAGCACTGACGCCCACCAGCTATCTCTCAGCGATGATTGAGGACGGCGGCATAGGAAACACGCTGTTTGGCTCTTCGCGCGGGCAGGCCGGCGCTGGCGACTTAGGCGGCTTCCCCGGTAACGCGAGCATTATTCAACTCATTAGCAGGACGCTCGAAAACGTGAAGGCGCAGACGTTTTGAAGTAGTCGTCCCGCGGCTACTCGCCGAGAGGCTAGCCCCCTACAAGGAAAAAAGGGGGGAGGCGTAATACTCATGGTGCATTTTGATTCGCATATTGTTAAACCGTGCAGTTCTAGGAAAAAGTAAAGGAATGAGCGCGGAGATTCTCTGGGGAACGTTCGTGGTACCCGTTTGGGAAATCTCGTCGCGAATGTGACTCTCATCAAAGCCAAAGCAGTAGCACAAAGGAATAGGATCTATCTTTGCCTTGGCTCCGACGCGGATTCGCAAATCATCAGTAGTGAATCTATGACGCCGTTGCTCTTCGAAGTAGACGACCGGACAATCTGGGGCTGATCAGAAGCTGTACGTTCCTGTTATTGCCTCTTCCAGCAAATGCGGCTTGAGCATCAATAGCACTGTCTTCCGAGAGACAGGTCGGCTTTGGCTCTTGCAGTTTGTACATAGTTGGTCTGAGATTTCGTTTGCGCACGTTTCTAACTTCTCACGCTGATCCGTCGCGGGTTCTGTAGGACAACAAGTCATATTCACCTAAGTAGTTTCCTCAGTTCGGTCGTTAGGGTCTCGCCGTCGAGCCTGCGCTCCGCTGAAACGCCGCGAAGTTGGTGCATCCAGTAATTGGGGTCAGGCGGTTCTGCCTTCCACTCGGCAGTGCGATCAAAGACGAGGTAAACATCCCACGCGGGCCGATCCTCCCCCAGTTGCAGCACCCGCGAATAGCTTTTAGTGAGTTCTCCCTTGGCGTCCCAGTAGAAAACGACTCTACTGTCTGGCAGTCTCTTCATGGCTGAAGGAACACTTGTTTCATTGTCGCTTTCTAATATTGGGACATACACTGAATAAACTCGGAGGTCCGAGTTCTTTACTTGCTCCAGTACTTTGGTTTGGACTTCGGAGGCCCCCCGAAGACAACCAGGTCAAGTGGGAGATAACAACATCAGCAACCTGACTTTGCCCTTGTCGGCGTTGAATTTCGCACGCAGCTTAGTCAGATCGGTGCTGTATCCAGCTTTCTGTGGCGAGTTCGGCTTGTAGGATCGCTCGCCGCCAAAGACAAGCCCTCCTGCCAACAGGACACCCAACGTTGTAGCCATAAGAACTCGCTGCTTAGTCATAATCGAATTCCTTTCATCAAGGATTTTAGTCCCGCGATCTCGCGCCTTTGATTCCGACAACGACCGGGCAACACGCCGACTCACCATGTTGTTCGAGTTCTTCGTCGCAAGCGGAAAGCTGTCGCGCCAGTAGACGACGGAATGCCTTCATTGCTTTCAGCCGCTCATCCAGTTCCGAGAGTTTTTGACAAAGCAGGCTCCGCACTTTCCGGCACTCGTCCGCACCACCTGTTGCCAATAGACCTTTTATCTCTTCGAGTGAGAAACCCAGTTCCTGTGCCTGCTTGATGAACTGCACTCGCTCAATATGCTCATGCGTAAAAGTCGAAAACCTCCGGAGGTACGCGGGGCGCGGGGCAACAACTTCATCCGTTCGTAATAGCCCAACGCATCGACGCTTACACCCCGCGCGAGCTGCTACCTCGCCGATCTTGAGTTCGGTGCGATCCATCTCGATTACCTCACAAGTCAAAGTATAGACGCTTTTAGCGCGGCTTGCCGCGCCTTCGGAATCACCTCACGGGGCGCAGCTCCATCAGATTCCGAGAGCAGCATATAAGAGTCGGCAAGCCCCGCGTAGGCAGGCGCGTAATTAGGATCGGTAATGACTGCCTGTTGGAAATATTCGATAGCCTTACGAAGGTCTGAAACCGTTCGCTTGTTCCAATGGAAACGCCCTAACAAGTAGAGTCGGTCCGTTGCGGTGTTTGCGCTGTTTTTCTTCGCGGGGTCGGCGGATTGTGAAGCTTGCTGGGGACGCAGTGACACTTCCAAAGTCAGTGCAAGAGCGATCGTCAACAGGATATTATGGATCATTCTTGTAGCACCTAACGGTTGAGGTGACGCGGCGGCGCGAATCCAAGCACCCTTAGGCGCGCCCAGCAAGTTGAGAAATACGCCC
>JBHENH010000118.1:0-9662 GCA_046262135.1 Pyrinomonadaceae bacterium | reverse complement strand
CGGGAATCTCGGACGCTGCCAGTTACCGACGTGAGGACCTTTCAAATCTTTTGCGTTACTCTTTTGCCCGCGAATCCAAAATCAAGCGAGTACTGGGGCTCAAGCGGCGAGCTATTCAGCGGCAAACCGGGACAAAAATCGAGTTAACTGCTTCTGCGGGGAGCACCTTACATCACATGCAGTGAATTTTGCAACTAGAAAATGGCCATCGACGCAGCGCGGGGTTTCCGCCGTCAAATCCCGGGCTTCCTACTGGCAACAGGGCTTTGGCGACGCGCATCTGAGCGCTGTCGATTCATACAAAGAAAACAGGGGGGTTCGAGTTTCATCGTTGAGGGATTAAAATGATTGAAAAAACTGTTTTAAAGGGCACCGGCTTACTTTTCCTGGTCTTTTTCTTATTTGCAATAGCGACGTCTGCACCTGCGCAAACCATCACAAACAATAATTCCGGTAACCTTTCCCAATCGGAGATCAACCGCATCATTACGGCCTTTACCACCAAAGAAGGCCAATTTCGAAACGCTCTAAACGAGTATTCATTTAAGCGGGATGCAATACTTCAAAGCATTGGGATGGGGGGGCAGGTAACCGGAGAATACCATCGCGTCTCGTACTTTACCTTTGATGACCAGGGAAGCCGTTACGAAAAAATCAGCTATTTTCCCATGCCATCGTTCGCATCGGTCACGCAGGAAGACCTGGAAGATCTTGGTGGCGTTCAACCCTTCGCGCTGGAACCCTCGCAGATCGCTCTTTACGATTTCAAATATGTGGGCAAAGAAAAGATCGACGAACTCAATCTTTATGTGTTCGATGTCGCTCCCAAAGTAATGCCCAATCCAAAGAAGACGAAAGTGCGTCTCTTCATGGGTCGCGTCTGGGTAGACGATCAGGACTTGCAGATAGTTAAGACCAAAGGTAAAGGCGTACCGGAGACGAAGAGTAATAAGTTTCCTACTGTTGAAACCTATCGCGAGCAAATTGACGGTCGCTATTGGTTTCCCACGTATTCATACGCCGACGAAGAATTGGTTTTTGATAAAGGCGAACCCTTGCACATTCGGATGAAAGTTCGTTATTCAGACTTTGCGCCAACGCGTGCAAAGGTGAAGGTGATCGAAATAGACGATCCTAACGCTCAGAAAAAAGAAACGCAGCCGCCCGCAAAGCCCGACAAGCCGTAGGCGCAAGAGTTGCGTTAATTCGGGGTCCCAAGTTCTTTTCCAACCATCGAATGAACTTGATTAACCAATCGCTTTACTTCCTCGTCTGTTGAGACGCCCGCGGTCGAAACCGGCGGGAGCATGACCATCTCAATAGTTCCGCTCTTCGTTTCGCCAGTTCCCTTTCCCATTAGTTTGTCTGTGTTCTTCATCGCCACAGGAACTATCGGTACTCCCGCCTGCGCCGCCATGTAAAACGCTCCCTTTTTGAAAGGAAGGAACTCGCCGGGTTTGGCTCGAGTGCCCTCGGCGAAAACTGCGAAAGATATGCCCTTACGCAGTCGATCTGTCGCCGCTCCGACTGTTTTCAGAGCGCGCTCGCGGTTCGAACGGTCTATTGCCATGATATTTACAAAACCCATCCCGAATCCCAGTATGGGGACATTCAGTAACTCCTTCTTCGCCAACAGACCAATCCGCCGGCCGGTGTAAACAAAGAGGGTCGCCGTATCCAGATAGGACCTATGGTTGGAGATAAATACATACGTTTGATTTGGATCGAGGTGCTCTTTGCCGCTTATATGGATTTTCATTCCGCTTAAACGCAACCAATTTCTCCCACCAAACAAAGCCCACGGGTAAACCAGATCGTGCTTTCGGGTCAGCCATGCAACGAACAGTACGGGCGGCCCAAAAATCAGCAACAGTGCGCCGGCGACAAAAAGTGACCACCAATAATGGAGACGTCGAAAAATACGCATGATTGGGGCTGTTTGCGTCGCGCAGGATAATCGCACAAATCCTCGCCTCCAGCGAAGGACGATGCAAAATTTCGTATTAATGGAACTTTGCAGGCGCGGCGGTCTTCCGGCCTTGCGCCTTGCCCATCTAAGGGCTATCTTGCGTATGCAATTCTCTCCTCAACCTGTCGGCTAAGCATCTAATCCAGTTAGCAAGCATCCAAGTACGTGGCATATCGCGCCCGTAATTCGCTATCCCGGAGTTTCGTTATGAAAAGAATTTCCTCTTACATCGTCGTCGTTGCGTTATTTGCGTTTTGCGTGACAGCAGTCCTCGCGCAAACCCGGCCGCGAAGGATTGGGCAAAGTCCTCCCACTACCGCTCCGAAATCTCCAACTGTTTCAAGGCCCCCAGTCCTGGGGGGTGCAACGCGAACGAATGGATCGCAACAGGGCAACCAGCCGGCCGTTATGCCGGATGGCCCGGAGGAAGTCGACGCCGGCGATGTAATCAAGGTCAACACTACGCTGGTTACGTTACCTGTAAGTGTGATGGATCGCGACGGCCGATACATTCCGAACCTTCGTAAGGAAGACTTCCGACTATGGGAAGATGGTCTCGAACAAAATGTCGCGTTTTTCTCATCGGTGGATAAACCCTTTTCAGTGGTGCTGATGATCGACACGAGTGGGTCGACTCGTTTTCGTCTCGAGGACATTCAAGACGCGGCAATCACTTTTGTTAACCAGCTACGGCGCGACGATCTCGTCATGGTGGTCTCGTTTGATGATGACGTCAGAGTGCTTTCAGAATTTACCAGCGACCGCTATCGTCTGCGCGACGCCATCAGGCGCACGCGAACGGGCGATGGTACCAAGTTGTATGATGCCGTCGATTTGGTGATGAACCAGCGACTTAATCGCGTTTCGGGCCGCAAGGCAGTGGTTCTTTTCACTGATGGCGTAGACACCACCAGCAGATATGCTTCTTATGCGAGCAACATTCGCGACGCTGAAGAGTTAGACGCGCTGGTCTATCCAGTGCAGTATGATACTTACATGGACGTAACTGGTAGCGGAGGCTCGGCGTGGCCGGGTACGACCCGCATGCCGACTTCACCGGTAGATATCCTGGTTCAGATCCTTGGAGGTATTAATCGCGGTGGCGGCTCGCGAAGCGGCGGTGGAAGCGCCAGAAATGATTATGAAGTTGCGAACCGATACCTGACTGAACTCTCGGAGCGAACGGGCGCTCGAAAGTACCCGGCGGACTCCAACCAGAATCTGTCGTATGCGTTCGCCAACATCGCGGAAGAGCTGCGCCGGCAATATAGTTTGGGTTATTACCCCAAGACACCGACCCAGGCCGGCCAGCGCCGTCAAATTCGAGTAAAAGTGAATCAGCCGAACCTGGCAGTGCGCACCCGTGATAGTTATGTCTTCAACCCTGCGGGCACAATTGAAGACACGGCTGCCCAGCGGCAAGCTCCGGTGCTCCAGCGCAGGCTGGCAAGCCCTCGCGAATCAACTGAACGGAAACTGTTATAGGCATAAAGTGAGACAGATCTCGTCCGTGAGTTGTTGATGTGTCCTATACGGATCACATACTCAAGGTACTGTTCGTCATAACACTTCATGTTCTGCCTGAAGTTACCCTATCCTCGAACTTGATGTAATTCCGTACCTGCCGGCGAATGTTCATTTGCAGCCGGCCACAAACTTCTAAATACTAACCCCAGTATCCATAGGCAAATTCCTACCAGCACGGTCAATACAAACCAGAATTTCCAGTAGACCGCAAAGCCTTGTTCCCATCCCGGCTGAACTTTTTTGGAAAGATTAATGTTCATGTCCACAGAGGTCACAAGCCGAGTGATCCCCTGAACGGCGAAATACCAGATGTAGGCGTAGATCCAACCTCGGCCGTCCATTCGCACCCTGCGCAGCGCCAACATACCAACCGAGATGCCACCGATGTGTGCCAGCGTAGACGAAAGGACTCCATACAACTCCGCCCACCTGAATCTTCCGTTCATCAGCATTCCCCACGTCGGCACGACATACAATACCCAAACTACAACGCCAGGAACCATCCACAACACAGCGGCTCTTATTAAAATTGCTTCCTCCAAAAATATTCCAATTGCCAACAATAGATTTCCAATGTTGCACATCCAGAGCGTGTGTCCCAGTTCATTGATCTGCCAGTAGTGGCTGCCCTGCGCTGTAAAGAACAGCAACGGAAGAATTCCGAACGCACGGAAGCGTCTGTCAAAAAGCTTACGCGACATGAACTTTTCATTGCGCTGGATGTTTGTGTTTTTTTGTTCCAACACTCGCCGACCAGTTACTTTTCGTTTTAGAATACCACTCCGCGCATCAGCACGTTGTTAGCGTACTTTACAATACATGGCCCGCGGCTACGACGTCGGGACCATGCGAAACTGAGGTGATCTGCTCTAATTGAATACCTGCGGTTGTCCATAATAGTTGATATGCCTTCGTCACTTGAAGATTTATTAAGCAAATCCATACCCGAATTACGGACGCTCTTTGTTGACCGGGAACGTCCGGTGCCGAAAGGTTTTCTGAAAGCGCTTGATGCAGACACGCGGCAAGGCGCGCATTATCTCGCGAAGCGCATCCGTGAACGTTATCGCAGCAATCGTTCAGAAGGGCAGCGATTACATGGGCTGCTGCGCTTTGAGATCGAACTGTGGGCGCAGGGTTACTCTTTCGTTGCCGGAGTAGACGAAGCTGGCATGGCCCCGCTGGCAGGGCCGGTCGTAGCCGGCGCGGTAATTCTGCCAAAGAACTACAAGCTGCGAGGGCTCGACGACTCAAAGAAAATTCTGGATCACGAAACGCGCGAAGAACTCGCCGCTCAGATAAAACAGGATGCGGTCTGCTGGTCTTATGGGTTTGCGGAAGTAGAAGAGATAGACCGCATTAATATTTACCACGCCGGGCTTTTAGCAATGCAACGCGCTGTTCAGGGCCTAACCTGTCTGCCTGATTTCGTTCTCGTGGACGCGAGACGCATCCCTCAATGCCCATCCCCGCAGCGCGGTATTGTTCACGGCGATGCCCTGTCAGCCAGTATTGCTGCCGCGTCGATAATTGCCAAAACAACGCGAGACGCGCATATGCTTGAACTGGACGCGTTGTACGTTGGCTACGGCTTTGCTTCGCACAAAGGTTACCCGACACCTGAACACTGCCGGGCACTGAGAGAACTGGGCGCGTTGCCGATTCACAGGCGCAGTTTCGGCCGAGTTCGCGAAGCGTTGGGATTGGATCCTATACAGACGGAACTCTTCGATGGCGGTCCAGACGACGCACACCTGGAAGTAGCCAGTGCGCATTCTCAATGAAGATCATTTCGAATCTGTTAAAGGATCACATAAGCTAATCCCGAACGGTTATGGCCTCCTTAACTGAGTACAAAAAGAAGCGGCACTTCAACAAGACTCCAGAGCCGGGACCGGAGAAGAAACGGACCAAGTCCGGGCGCATATTCGTTATCCAAAAACATCGCGCGACAGCGCTTCACTACGATTTCCGGCTTGAAGCTGATGGCGTCCTAAAATCATGGGCAGTTCCGAAGGGTCCTTCCCTTGATCCTAAGGTCAGGCGGCTGGCGATGCAGGTCGAGGACCATCCCGTCGATTACGCGGACTTCGAAGGAGTCATACCCGAGCGAGAATACGGCGGCGGAACCGTGATGGTTTGGGACTATGGAACGTATGAGCCGGAGAACGGCGACGACGTCGGGGCTGCTCTCCGTAAAGGAGAGTTAAAGTTTTCCTTGAACGGAAAGAAACTCAAGGGTTCCTGGGTGTTAGTCCGAACCCGCGAACGTCAATGGTTGCTGATAAAGCACCGCGACTATTACACAACCGAAGAGGATGTTACCGAAGTTGCTCCGGCTTCGATCCTCACACGGCGAACACTCGCAGAGATCGCGGAAGACGAAGGCGGCAACGTTAAGAAAGCGGCGACAGGCGATCCCAAAACTATTCCCCACCGCACTGGCGTTAAGCGACGCAAGAAAGGGAGCAAGAAAAAGATCTGGCATAGTAAAGGCAGCTAACATCGTGGACGGACGGAGTTCAGAGTCCGATCTTTAGGTTGGGGCAGTTAGCGGAAGCAAGCAAAACTTTGTAGTAACAACATCAGCCTCCTTCTTCAACCAGCAAACCTTCATAAGACAACCGACCATCGACAATCCTGGCTGCTGACGTGTATGGATGGGTCTCTGTATGTTCCGCATCCCGGATGTGGATAACTTCGTATCCGGTCGACTTCAAAAAATCTGCAATTAAACTGCGGTGACAACGCCACCACAGTGCTTCCGCACACATGACTGTGGTACGGTTACCATGGCTGACCTCAAGCAAAGCTTTAATTCCTTCCTGAAACTCGTCACTAGCCATGTGGTCTGCATATCCACGAAAGGACGCATTTCTCCATGCCATGTTTCTCGAAGCAGCCGATGTTTTCCTTCTGCCACCCAGCTGGGGAAGATGGAGGTAAACAATTCCTGATAGTTCAAGGCTTCGCGTAAGCTCAGCTTTATTGAAATGCGGGTATCGGCGAGAGCCCGGAAAACTTCGCACATCAACGAGCGTGTCGATGGAGTGCGCCCGCAGGATGTCCTTAAACTCGTCAAGCGGGCGAGTCGAGTGGCCTATGGTCCAGATGATTGATGGGCCGCAATTCTCGTTCAGAACTTCCTTCAACGACTTCATTACCTTGGCAAACACGAACTGCAGCCCTAAGGCCATTTCTCAACTGTCTGCTTGCCGACTTTTGAGGTATTGGTTTAGCAGACACTGAATAGCGAGGGGCCCGAGGAGTGGTGGGGTGATCATCTTGCTTTGATGGTTAAAGGTAAACTTCAAGTTTGAACCGACCCCGCTTCTCCAGGAGAGGCTTCCACAGATCCCCCAACTTCTTGAGGCGAGCCGGCACGTTATCAATTCTAAAATCCTCGATGCTGATCCCTCGTTCGATCTCTGCCCATGTGACAGGAGTAGAGACTGTCGCTTTCGGACGCGGTCTCACCGAATAAATCGACGCCAGCGTGCGCCCCCACGCGTTCTGGTTGTAATCCACCAGCACTCTTCCCTTTGGCCTCTTCGAAACCGTGTAGACTGCGGTTATTAGTTTCGGTGCCTGAGCAGCGAGGGCATGTGAAAACTCTTTGGCGAAGCTCCACACCTGTTTTTGCGTGGGGCCGCGCTCGATAGGAACATAAATATGAATCCCCTTCGAGCCGGTGGTTTTCGCGTGGCATGGCATCTTCAGGGACTCGAGCGCCTGACGCAATAACATCGCTGTTTCGCTCACCTTCTCGAAAGACGCGTTTGGAACGGGATCAAGATCGAAGTGCAAATAATCGGGGCGGTCCACATCGTCGCAGCGCGCATACCATTGGTTCAAATCTATACAACCAAGGTTCACTACCCACAGAAGAGAAGCGAGATCCTGAATCATCGGAAAATCGATAATATTGCCTGAGGAATGTTCGATGTGGCAGAGCTCAATCCATTCTGGTCGCGGGCTCGGTGCGCGCTTCATGAAAAAGAATTCGCCTGCTGCGCCGTTTGGATATCGCTTCATCACCATCGCCCGATCAATTAAATGTGGCAACAACAAAGCGGCCACGTCCGCGTAGTATTGAAGCAGGTCGCGCTTCGTTATGCCCAGCTCCGGCCAGAACGGCTTGGCCAGGTTGGTTAGCTTTACCAGCCGACCCTCAACTTCTACTTCAAGTCCAACCTTATCCTTCGGCAACAGGAAACGTTTGCCTGTCGCTTTTTTCACAGCCGTTCGTGCAGAACCTGCGCGCTCCACTCTGGCTGGGTGGTAATCGCGGGTTGGTGGCTTCACTGGCATATGAAAGGGTTCTTTTATGTCGGCAAAGCCCGACTAGTGAACGAAGCAGTTAAGGTTTTACTTTAGATGATTTAACTCTGAGGGGAACCGTTATGATCTTCTCCGCCGGTTGCGGTTTCATCAACTTCCTTCTCAATGGCAGTCAAAGCCTTCAACAACGTTTCTCTATGTGCAGGGAGACTTGCACGTTCCAATTGCGCGAGGAGCCGCGAGCGTGAGAGCCTCAGCGACGCCAATCGCTGGAGACGAATGCGCTCCTCCAGCGGCAACCTGGGTGTGCGTTCGGATTTGGACGCGCGCTGACTCGCTTCTTCCATCTGCTCTTCGTAAGATTTACCCCACCCTATAGCCACCGCAGTACCTCTAGCAACACATGAACATCTGAACGTAGCTTTGATTCATGGTGGTCGCCAATTACACGATCGTGCCGTCTTTGATCACCGCGTTCTTGGGAACGATGATAATGCCGTCACGGATGAAATAGGAATTACCCGGGCCGTCTGCCTCAACAGTATTCGATTCATTAATCAATCGAACACCGCTTCCGATGCGAGCATTCTTGTCGATAATGGCACGCCTGATAATAGTTCCCTCCCCTACACCTACACGCGGCATATTCGCCAACAGGTCATCGCGCATTTCTTCAATAGTTTGATAGTAGTCGGCCCCCATCATAAAGGAAGATTCAATGCGCACGCCTTTTGAGATCCTGCTTCTCAACCCAATCAAGGAATTAGTTATGGCTGCACCCCCTACGATACATCCGTCGCTGAGTATCGAGTCTTGAATTTCCGATTCTTCGATCTTCGATGGCGGAAGGTATCGGGCCCTCGTGAAAACTGGCGCTTCAGCATCAAACAGGTTGAATTTTGGGATCTTGGATGTCAGATCCAAATTCGCCCGGTAGAACGCACTGATGGTCCCAATGTCTTCCCAATAGCCGTCGAATAAAAACGCCTGGACATTCCCGGTTTGAATCGCGTTTGGAATTATTTCTCGCCCGAAGTCATGACCCGTGAGATCGTCAGTAAGTAGCTTCTCCAGCCGACCATATTTAAAAACGTAGATACCCATTGAAGCCAGGAATGGTCTACCATTCGGCTTCAGCTCATTCAACCCTAGATTGCTTGTGTTCACGCGCATCGATTGCAGTTCTTCGCCCTTCGGCTTTTCTTTGAATTCAACGATGCGACCACTCGGGTCAGTCTTAAGTAAACCGAAGTCGCTTGCGGCCGATTCGTCGCAAGGTGTGACAGATACGGTTACGTCGGCGTCGCTTTCAAAGTGGCGCTCGATGAATTTCCGGTAGTCCATGCGATAAAGATGATCGCCTGACAGTATTAGCAGTGTATCGATTCCCCAGTCGCCTATATGCGGGAGGACCTGGCGCACGGCATCCGCTGTTCCCTGAAACCATTGGGGGCTTTCAGGTGTCTGTTCGGCAGCGAGTATTTCTACAAATCCTGCTGAAAACTGGGAGAAGCGATATGTTTGGGCAATGTGACGGTTTAGCGAGGCCGAGTTGTATTGCGTCAACACAAACATCTTAAAGACATCTGAGTTAATGCAGTTTGATATTGCGATATCGACCAGCCGGTATTTTCCACCGAGGGGCACCGCGGGCTTTGAGCGCTGTTGCGTAAGCGGAAACAGACGGGTGCCCGCACCTCCACCAAGAATCACTGCGAGCAGATTATGCTTAGCGGGCATTCGTGTTTCTGCAAGATTGGAGTCGGAAAGCTAGGCGAGGATAGACGGAAGGGCTTAAGGTTTCAAGTTGATGAGTGCTGATGGGCTTTGCACAAAAAGTCATCTAGGGCGGAACTCAGTATCACCGGCTTGCACACTGCAACTC
>JBHENH010000117.1:514-9740 GCA_046262135.1 Pyrinomonadaceae bacterium | reverse complement strand
ATTACGGCGCCTGCTGCCCGACGCCCCGCGCCCGCTTTCTTTCAAGGACTCCTGCACATCGCTCCTTGAGATCTGTAGGGCAGGCGCAAGGCCGAAAAGAATGCCCGTCAGCAGCGATGCGCCGAGCGTGAAACCGAGCACACGCCAGTCGATATTGATTTCGGAAAGACGCGGAAAGTCCTGCGGCAGGAGTTTCGTCATGAGCGCCACGCCCCACACCGCCAGGAACAATCCCAGTGTGCCACCGGCGATCGCAAGAATGGTACTTTCGGTCAACAGCTGTTGGACCACACGCCATCGCGACGCCCCCAGCGCAGTTCGGATGGCCATCTCCTTCTGGCGCGAAGCAGCGTTGGCAAGCAAAAGGTTGGCCACGTTCGCGCATGCAATCATCAGCACAAAACCTACGGCGCCGAACAAGAGCAACAACATTCCACTCGTTTGACCAACGAGGTGCGCATGCAGCGATACCACGCGATTGAACCGTCGGTTGTTAGTATCGGGAAACTGCTGTCGCAAACGCGCAGTGATAGTTTCCATTTCGGCTGCCGCCTGTTGCAGTGAGACATCGGGCCTCAACAACGCGACTGCACTCAACATTCCAAAGCCGCGAACCTGGGTAGGATCCATGCGTTCACTCAACGCGGGCGCGAGCGTGAACGGTGGGATCCACACCTCGGTCTTGTCAGGATATTGAAAACCTGCGGGCGCAATGCCGATTACGGCGTAGCTTTGACCGTCGAGCGTGATTGATTTCCCGACCAGTTCAGCGTCTCCACCGAAACGCCTTTGCCAAAGAGTGTGACTCACGACGACCACCGGCGCGTGACCAGCTTGCTCGTCGGAAGGGATGAATAGACGTCCGCGTTGAGGCTCGGTGCCGAAGACCGCAAAGAAGTTTGCCGAAGTCATGGCCAGATCAATGCGTTCCGCCTGATCGCCGCTGGCTAGATTGGCCGGGCGCGTAAGAATCGCTGCCAGATGTTCAAACACCGTGTTCTGCGCGCGCCAATCGAGGAAGTTAGCTGGAGTTACCTGTCCACGTTTTCCGTTTGGATCCAGCTCCTGAATAGCCACGATCCGATCAGCCCGTGCGTAAGGCAAACGACGCAGCAGCACGGTATTGACGACGCTGAAGATTGCGGTGCTTGCTCCTATGCCAAGCGCAAGTGTCACAATCACGAGAGCGGTAAAACCCGGATGTTTCAGCAAGCCACGGACTCCGTAGCTAATGTCTTTTAGTAGTCTGTCCATGTCTTATTTCCAATTTCGATTACCGGTTCCTCGATCGCCGGCGGCTTGGCCGCATCCTTTGCGGTAAGCCTCTGGCTTACCGCGAAATTTAAATTATCAAGAGGCTCCGCCTCAGCCGTGATTCTCTGAGGGATGGGAACAAAATATCTAAGGCGTAGCCTCGCGTTCTATATACCCGACTTCGGTAAGCCGCAGGCTTACCGCAAAGGCCGCGGCTAAGCCGGAGACATCCCGACGGGGCCTGTTATGCGGCCAAGCCCCCGAATTCCCAATAATTCAGAAGTTCCTGCTGCATGCTGGACACTACTCATATCTCAAAGCCACCAGCGGATCGATTCGTGTTGCGCGTCGCGCCGGGATGTAACAGGCGATTAATGCCACTGCAATCAGACCCGCTGAGACGCTGATAAACGTCAGCGAGTCGGTGGCAGTCACCCCAAAGAGCAAACCCGACAACACGCGTGTCAAACCAAACGCCCCTGCCAGACCCAGGCAGACACCTATGAACGCCAAGATCATTCCGTTTCCAATAATCAGTTTCAGCACATCTTTCGCCTGAGCGCCGAGGGCCATTCTTATTCCGATTTCATGCGTTCGCTGAGCGGCGACGTAAGACATCACGCCATAAATCCCGACGGCGGCCAGGACCAATGCCAATCCGGCAAACACAAGCAACAGCAACATAAAGAATTTTCGAAGGGCAATTGATTCACTCATTAGTTGCTGCAGCGTTGTCACATTCGAAACCGCCTGCTCCGGATCCAGGGCCACGATCTCACGCCTCACTGTGTTGGTCAGGGCAGCAGGATCGCTGGCTGTCTTAACCACAATGGTGTTAAAGGAAGTTGGAAACTGGGAATGCGGAAGGTAGATTTGCATCGGAGGCTTCTTGTCCAGAGCATACTGCGATACGTCGCTCACAACGCCCACGATAGTGCGCCACGGTTGCGGCCTCTTTTCACTCCCGGGAAACCGGATACGCTTCCCAATCGGATTCTGATCCGGCCAAAGGCGCGCCGCCATGGTCTTGTTAATCAACGCGATGTTCTGTGAGTCGTTAACGTCCTGATCCGTAATGGAACGGCCATTAAGTAGTGGGATCTCCATCGCGCGCAGATAATCGGGCGTGGTGACATAAAGATCTACAGTTATCTCCTCGCCTGGCGGTTTCGGGTGGTCCTCAACCAGTAGACCGCGGCCGTCGAAATTGTCGCTAAGCGGAAGCACGCTGGTGGTTCCCGCCGCTTTGACGCCCGGCAGAGCAGAAATGCGATCGGTCAACTGTTTGAAAAAGGCGATCTGGTTTTCAGGTTTCGGATATTTCACAGAAGGCAGGCCGATATTCATGGCCAGAACGTTTTCCGAATTAAATCCGGTGTCCACGCTTCTGAGTCGCATCACCGTCCGAATCAAGAGACCGGCGCAAATCAACAGAATCAGAGTCATCGCAACCTCTGACACAACGAGGCCGCTTCTTAAACGACTACGAGTTGCAGAAGTGCCCGAACCGCGCCCCGATTCCTTGAGTGATTCAACGAGATTCGGGTTCGAGACTTGCAGAGCGGGTGCCAGTCCGAATAGCAGGCCGGTGAATATCGAAATGCCCAATGTAAACAAGAGCACGCGCGCATCCAGATGAACGTCCTGAAGCATCGGGTTGATCTTTGATCCGGCCGATGAAACGAGATTCGTGCCCCAGACGGCAAACAGTAATCCCAGCGCCCCGCCCGCCAATGAGAGCAAAAGACTTTCGGTCAATAACTGCCGCACAAGCCGGCTTCGCGCTGCACCGATGGCCGCGCGAATTGTTATTTCTTTGTATCTGACACTGGCGCGCGCCAGCAGAAGATTAGCAACGTTCGCGCACGCCACCAGCAACACAAAAGTGACCGCTCCGAAAACCATCCATAGCGTGGGGCGTAGCCCGCCCACAATTTCATCGGTGATGGACACAACGAAGGCCCCCTGCTCTCTGTTTGTTTGTGGATGCGCCTGCTCCAGACGTTGAGCAACGATACTCACATCGTTGCGGGCCTGCTCAACCGTTACACCTGGCTTCAGGCGAGCAATACCACGCAGGTGTCTTTCGTCGCGCGCGGAGTCGTCATAAGTCTCGGCGACCGGGCGGTAAAACTGCCCTTGCGGTAAAACCAGGGATCCAGGAAGCGGATAAAAACTCGCGTCCATCACTCCGACAATGTTGTATGGTCGGCCGTTGAGGGAGACCGTCTTACCGACGATGTTTGGATCGGCTCCAAACCGGCGTTGCCACAGCGCGTAGCCCAAAACAATGACAAAGTCTTTTCCATCCTCTTGTTCTTCAGGAGTGAATACGCGCCCGAGGAGCGGCTTCCCTTTCATGATTTTAAAAAAGCCATCACCTACCTGGGTGGCTGGAATTCTTTCTGCCTCGCTGCCTCCGGTCATGATGGGATTCCAACCCGCGTAAGTTGCGACGTCTTCAAAGGAGCGGCTCTGCGCGCGAATATCAGCGATATCAGTTGCCGAAAGTTGATTGTGGTTTCGCAGGCTGGTTTCAGATCTCGTGTCGCCCCAGATAAGGACCAGGCTGTCCGGGTCTTTATACGGCAACGATTTCAACAACACCGCGTTGATGACACTGAAGACGGTCGTGTTCGCGCCCACACCCAGAGCAATTGAGAGCAATGCGATAGCAGTAAAGCCCGGGCTTTTAAGTAGCAGCCGAACCGCGTAACGCAGATCACGAAAGAATGTGTTCATAATTGGTCTTTGGTCTTTGGTCTTAGCATCAATCTGCAAAGCAACTCTCAAGTAACATCGTCTCAGGGTTGGGAAGGGGGCATGCCCCCGCCTTGCTTTGCAACTTGAACATGGCGCGCCGTCAGCGGGGGCGTGCCCCCTTCCTGACCTTAGAGCTTCCTAATCAAGCTCCCTGATTAAGCTTCCTGATCAAGCTTCCCCTTCAAACCTTTCGACTTGAACTTGCCTGACTCCAGCTCACTACTCATATCTCAACGCGACCAATGGATCGACTTTCGTGGCCCGCCGCGCCGGCACATAACACGCCAACAAGGCCACAAAGATCAGCACTCCCGAAACCGTCACGAACGTCAGCGTATCCGTTGGTGTGATTCCAAAAAGAAGTGATGCAAGCAACCGCGTCAGCAGTACGGCCCCCACCAGCCCTATCACCACTCCCATCGTGATCAATGCCATCCCGTTCCTGATCACCAGCTTCAGCACATCCACTGCTCGCGCTCCCAGCGCCATGCGGATTCCTATCTCCTGCGTCCGTTGCGTTACCGCGTACGACATCACCCCGTAAATCCCGACGGCCGCCAGCACTAACGCCAACCCTCCGAAGATCCCGAACAGCATCGTGTAGAACCGCTGTTGCCATACCGACCTCGAGACCACCGCGTCCATCGTCATTACGTTTGTGACGGGTTGATCCTTATCCAACTCGAGAACTTGCTTTCTCACCGCACCAGCCAACGTCCCGGGATCTACTGACGTACGCACGGCGACCGTCATGTCTCTTACAGGTATTTGCAGGAAGGGCACGTAGATGGATTGCCGCGTTTCTCGGTCCAGTCGTTCATGTCGCACCGCACCAGCCACACCCACGATCGTGTGCCACGGTTCATTACTCTCCGGCGGTCCAAACCGGATCCGTTTGCCTAGCGGGCTCTCTCCTGGCCAGTATTGCCGCGCCAAGCGCTCATCGACGATCGTCACTCTGATTGCCTGAGCGTGATCCGCATCGCCAAAGTCACGACCTGCACGGAGGGGAATAGCCATCGTTTGGAAATAGTTTGGCGTAATAACCGCATGGTTGATCATCGGCGCCTGGCCCACCGACAACACCGGGTGACCTTCAACCGTTAGACTTCGTCCCCATCCGCCTCTTAATGGCAGGTCTGAAACTGCCGCCACTGATGATGCTCCCGGCAGCGCTCCGACACGTGTTACCAATTGCTGGAAGAAGGCACTTTGCTGCGACTCTTCTGAGTACTTTGCGCGGGGTAGTGGGACCTCAACGGTCAGAACATGTTCCGGGTTCATGCCCGAATCCACCTGGGTTAGCTTCGCAAAACTGCGGACCATCAGACCGGCTCCCACGAGCAGCACGAGCGACAGCGCAACTTCGGCGACTACGAGCAGACCACGCAAACGACTGTGAGTAGTGGAACCACTGCGCCCAGCTTCTTTCAAAGCCTCGTTCAGATCGGTCTTTGATCCATGTAGAGCGGGAACCGCACCGAAGATGAGTGCTGTGATGAGTGAAATCGCGAAGGTAAAACTTAGTACGCTGAGATCCAGATCAAAATTCATCCAGAAAGGCATGTCGCCTGGAATCGCGGCCAACAACAGGTTCCTTGCCCAAACTGCCAACAACACACCGAATGCGGCACCCAGCACACTTAGTAATACACTCTCAGTAAGCAACTGACGCACGATGCGCGCGCGACTTGCACCCAGCGCAGCACGTACAGCAAATTCCTGATGGCGGGCAGAGGAACGCGCCAGAAGCAAATTAGCTACGTTTGCGCATGCAATCAGTAATACAAAAGCAACTACACCAAGCAGAATCAGCAGAGCCGAGCGGTAATCTCCGGTCAGGCGATCGCGAAGAGGATAGACATCGACGCCCAACCCCTCGTTGGTTACCGGATTTGCCTCCTCAATCCGGCGAGCAATATTGCTCATCTGCGCCCTGGCCTGATCGAGCGTGACGTTTGGTTTCAGCCGGGCAATCGCGCGCAGCCCGTGATCGGTACGTGTGAAGAGCTTTTCATTGAGCGCCATCGGAACCCAGAGTTCCGCAGTCTCGGGAAACTTGAACCCTGGCGGCATCACGCCAACTATGGTGCGGGTTCTACCGTTAACACGAAGAGCTTGGCCGACGGCGTTTTCGGCGGACGCAAAACTTTGTTGCCAAAGAGTATGGCTGATGATTACAGCGTCGTTCGTTTCTGGTCGATCCTCTTCGGCCGTGATTGTTCTTCCCAACTTCGGCGCTACCCCAAGGAGTTCGAACAATCCGTGCGAAACACGCGCTCCGGGAATCTGTTCGGGATCACCTATACCGACCAGTGAATAACTGCCTTCCTGATAAGCAGCGACGTCTTCGAAGACCTGGTTTTGTTCACGCCAGTCAACAAAATTCGGGTAAGAGACGGCAAACGATTTGATGCCCTGCTTCGGTGCATTTTCATCCAATACTACGAGCCTACCCGGATCTCGGTAAGGTAGTGGACGCAGCAGAATTCCATTGACGAAGCTGAAGATCGCAGTGTTGGCTCCAATGCCAAGAGCGAGTGTCGCTACTGCAATTAAAGTAAAGCCAGGTCGTCTCAGCAGGCTCCGGATTCCGTAACGAAGGTCTCTTAGCAGTGTTTCCATGATCTTGTTTCCAATCTCCAACTCTGATTGGTCTTTGGTCTTTGGTCTTTGGTCTTAGCATCAATCTGCAAAGCAACTCTCAAGTAACATCGTCTCAGGGTTGGGAAGGGGGCATGCCCCCGCCTTGCTTTGGCAGTTGAACCTCCCTCAAGTTGAGCGGGGGCATGCCCCCTTCCCGACCTTAGAGCTTCCTAATCAAGTCCCGCCTTTCCGACCTTAGAGCTTCCTAATCGAGCATCCTGCACTTATGCTTCCTACTGCTCAACTACTCGTACCTGAGCGCCACCAATGGATCGACCTTCGTCGCACGCCGTGCCGGTATGTATGACGCAACCAGCGCTACCGCCATCAGGAAGACGGCACTTACGCCGTAGGTCAATAGATCCGTAGGCTTCACTCCGTACAACATCGTCGTCAGACTTTCGAGATATTTTGATAGGGCATAAGCGCCACCCAATCCCGCCACAACGCCAATCAGAGTCAAGGACATCCCCTGCTTCAAAATCATTTTCAGCACATTGGCGCGGGTTGCTCCCAGCGCCATGCGAATGCCAATTTCGTGAGTTCGTTGTGAGACGGAGTAGGCCACCACGCCGTACAGTCCGATCGCTGACAGTTGTTGGGCCAGCAAACCGAAAAGGCTAAGCAGCTTGGCAAACAATCGTTCCATTGCCAGCGTTTCATCTCCTTGCTCAATCTGCGTCTTGATGCTGTTCAGGGGCAGGTTGCTGTCAACTTCACGCACTGCATGGCGGATTCCGGTAATAACCGGCGCAGGATCTCCCGTTGTTCGCACTTCAAAGGTTACGTTGCCGACTGCGGCCAACTCCTGCTTCCATGGCAGGTAGGCAGTCGGAAGTGCTTCCTCTCGCTGGCGAGCGTATTTTGCATCTCGCGCCAGCCCGACAATTTCCACATCGCCGGTGTTCTCAGAATCAAAACCAATGCGCTGCCCAATCAGGTTGTTGTTAGGAAAGTATTTTTCGGCAAACGCCTGGTTTACCACCGCAACCTTTGGACCACGTGAATCATCTTTTGCGCTGAGACTGCGTCCGAGCAGAAGGGGAATCTGCATTGTCTCGAGGAAGTTTTCCCGAACCTGATGCAGATAGACGATCCCGGTGGGTTTTTTAGTTCCATCAGCCGAAGCAACCGAGCTCGGCTGGAAAAACGGGCGGTCACTCGTTCCTCGTGATAGCAGTGGCACTCGCGAAAAGGTGACTGATTGCACGCCGGGGACCGCTTCAAGGCGGTCAAACATCTGCTGGTAAAGGTTTGCCAACCTTTCTTCTTTGTAACCAGTCAGGTTCGGGTTGACGCTGAAGAGGAGAAGATTGCGCGCATTGAAACCCGGGTCCACGCGCTGCAAGTTGACCAGCGTGCGAACCAGCAGGCCGGCGCCGATCAGCAGTAGGAGAGATATCGACACCTGAGCGACCACCAGCGACCTGCTCAGGAAAGAACGCGAGGCTGCGCTGGAAGATCTGCCGCTGTCTTTTAACGCCGGGGTCAGGTCTATGCGAGTCGCCCGCCAAGCCGGCACCAGACCAAACACCAGGCCCGTCAAAACGGATAGGCCAAACGTGAAACCGAGTACGCGCAGATCAAGCCGAGGATTCAACGTGCTTCCTGCCCCACCCCAATCGCTCACCGCCAGCAGGCCGTCCTTGATCCACAGCGCAAATAAGACGCCCAGCGCGCCACCAAGCAGTGCCAGTAACGCACTCTCTGTCATCAGTTGCCGAATCAATCGCCACCGGCTTGCACCCAGGGACAACCTCACGGCAACCTCGCGGCGCCGCGATGATGCGCGGACCAGCAGAAGGTTTGCGACATTGGCACAGGCGATTACGAGCACTAATCCGACTACTCCAAACAACAACCTGAGCGGACGCGCGAGAAACTGGCGCGAATTCATTTCGCCTTGACTTCCCGAAATCAAAACCAGGTGTGGATAGTCTTTCGTCTCCAGAGGCTTGATCGGAACGCGCGCTTGCTGTGGTCCCTGTGCCGCGGCTACTTGTGTCTGGCGCGCGATTCGATGATCGAGCACAGACTGAATGAACACACCTTCAAGATCGGCGCGAGCTTGTTCGAATGTGGCCCCGGGTTTTAGTCTGGCCATTAAGCGCAACCACCATATTCCACTGCCCTTCATTCGCGAGCGCTCTCCAGCAACCTGTGGTTCCCAGACGATCGGTATAGAAATATCCTGCGAAGTACCGACTTGACCTGTGCCTTCAAATCCCGGAGCCGAGACTCCAATAACGGTGAAGGAAACGTTGTTGAGATTGACCTGCTTGCCTACGACTGATTGATCGCCGCCGAAACGGGTTTGCCAAAAACGATGGCTGAGCACAGCAACTGGTGTCGCTGCGACATTGTCATCGCTTTCCTGGATCGTGCGTCCGAGAAAGGCAGGCACACCCAACACCTCATAGTAATTTCCTGAGACGGCCTGCCCGCTGGCTATTTCAGCTTGACTCCCCGCGTTCACGTTGAGACTAACTGAGCCATAAGCGCAGACATCGGACAGGGCGCCGCGGTTCTCTCGTATTCGCGTGAAGGTTAGATAAGGAAATGA
>JBHENH010000117.1:0-504 GCA_046262135.1 Pyrinomonadaceae bacterium | reverse complement strand
CGTCTTGTCATCTTTACTTGTGCTGCCGGTATAACCGCCGGGGCTAAACTCTTTACTCGAGATGGTAGTGAACAAAACCAATTGATCGGGATTCTTCACCGGCAGTTTTTTCAGAATTACGGCGTCAACCACGCTAAACAATGCTGTGTTCGCGCCAATCCCCAGGGCCAGGGTCAAAACTGCGATTGCAGTGAATCCGGGATTCTTTGCCAGCATCCGCAACCCATAGTGGGTATCGCTCAGTAATGTCCCCATCTCATCCTTTCAAACGCAGTTGGAACTCAATTCAAAATGGTCTGATCAACTCAAATTGACGATGGCCTTCGCCGCCAAAGCTCTGATTGATCCTTCCTGATGCATGCCGCACACATCACTCGTACCTCAGTGCCACCAGCGGATCTACCTTCGAAGCGCGTCGCGCCGGGAAATAGCAAGCAACAAATGCCACGATGGCCAGTAATGCTGTTACCACAACAAACGTGGTCGGATCTTTCGCAGTTACTT
>JBHENH010000116.1:0-9795 GCA_046262135.1 Pyrinomonadaceae bacterium | reverse complement strand
ACTGATGTGTTGCCATTTGTGCCGCTCAGCGGTGTATCAATGGAGGAGTGTGTGCGCTTAGCGCACCAGGCCGGCGAGCGGATTGCCACTGAACTTTCAATTCCCGTGTTCTTCTACGAGCGTGCAGCATTAACGCTTGACCGTGTGAACCTGGAAGATGTGAGACGTGGGGCTCTCGAATTGCTTCGTGAACAAATTGCGGTGAATCCTAATCGCGCGCCTGACGTGGGGCCGCCGCTCGTGCATGAAACCGCCGGCGCGATTGCTGTGGGCGCGCGTCCCTTCTTAATTGCGTTCAATGTGAACCTAAACACACGCGATGTAACTGTCGCGAGGAAAATTGCGCGGGTAGTCAGAGCCAGACACGGTGGCCTCGCGTTTGTTAAAGCGCTCGGCTTTGAATTGTCATCGCGGGGTGTAGTTCAGGTCTCTATGAATCTCGTCAACTATGAAGCTACGGGCATGACACAGGCTTACAATGCCGTGCGTGATGAAGCCAAACGTCTTGGTGTCGAAGTTCTATGCACTGAGATCGTCGGCTTGGTGCCGGAAAAGGCGCTGGATCGTCACGCCCAGTATTTTCAAAAGCTGGAAAAGTTTTCAGAAGACAAAATTCTCGAACATCGATTACTAATGTGTTCGGGACAACGTAGTGAAGCGCTTTAGTTTAAAGGAACCACATTGATCAATCTCTAAGGTCCTGACCTTGAGACATCTTACTTTAGGCATTGCATGAGACACTCCTGCATTCCACTTGACAGAAACATTGAGAGTAGAGCTACGGGATCGCGCGAATTTACTCGGATCCCAGTCGAATGAGTGCGTTGCGCAGGCGCGAGTGGTTCTGCATTAGCTTCAAATAAGTGCTCTCATCAGCACCAGCCTTGGCGTGGATAATTGTTGCTAACGCGTCCAGCTCACTCTGGCTCCATCGACGGAGATCCTTCACCAGCGATAGGGTGACAGCAAAGTCATTTAAGGCGGGTAGCTCCGTTTCCCGCCACTGCGACGGCTCGTTCCCGAGCCATGCGATTAATTCCTTCACCGAAGTTGCACGAATCCTTTGTGCATCCCCATCAAACTCCGCAGCCATTCGCCTTTGTACAGCCAGCCCAATGTTTCGAACTTGAAACTCATCCCAGTCAGCCGGCCTTGATTTATCGTGCTCATAAATCATGGGCGCTACAGCAAGCTTCCGCAGCGTCCGGGCGCTCGTCCGATAAGTAGAGCGGGCCTTAATCTTTTTCTCCTCGGTTTCCAGCAATTTCATAATGCGCGGATCGGTAGGACGGAACCCCAGCTTTCGATAAAACCATAACGCCCCAGACGCAATACCTTCCTCGTTTTCATATCCGATCTGATATGGATCGAGTGAGAAAGCTGTGACGCCAAGCAAGTGCCGAAAGATATTAAGCGTCCGCGCATAAAGCCACGCGGTTTCACCATCGCGGAAACCGTAATAAAGGTTGAATCCACCTTCCATTCGCTCAAACAGCGAGAGCCCCTCGAAGTAACCGACCGGTACGCCGTTCTTGAAAATCATTGCGGCATGGTAGGCGCGCAACGGCAAGCGACGGTTAGGCGGCAGTCCTGTGACGAACACATCGACGCCGCGTCCGAGATTTGTCTTGAAAACTCTATTTGCGTCGCCGTGAGTAAATCCATAAAGCTCGCGGTAGCGTATCGTTGAAGCTGCTCTCGCCATGTCCAGAACGGCCTCGCCTTCTCGCGTGGAAACTCTTTCCAGCTTAGGTGAGGGTTTGTCGAGTTCACCTTTTAGTGAGACGTCCCTTCGTTGGATGAGTGGCTCACGATGATAAAAGACCTTTGATACCGGCAAGCGCATGCCCGTGCGCGTTGCACGATAAGGTGGTGACCATTGAACGTAAAGCTTTTGTGAATCGAATAACTCTGCTTTTTTCTGGTCCGTCTTCGATAGCGATTCGAATTGATTGACGAGCCAAATGAGAGCTTTGTCGGAAGGTCCTGCGGCCGCACGCAACCATTTCCGATAAGGTACGTTTGCCTCCACGAAGGCATCCTCTTCAAGGAGTGGCATAAAACGAGGCCATGTTTCTGCCAGGCGATAGTCGTCTTCAAACCACTCCCAGTACAGTGACACCTCACCGGGGTAGAGCCTTGCCAGCCACCGAACAATGCAATAGCTAAACGTGTCTGTGACGGATGTGCCCGCGATTCCAGAAATCTCAGGCGTTTCAATCGACGAGATATCCACTTCGTTCGCAGCCAACGCTTGAATGCGTTGAGAAAAGAAAGCGAGCTCCTTTTCTGTTAGTGTTACCAGACGGGAATTGTGCGGATAGGCACGAAGAAACAGAAGTAGTTCGTGATAGTGAACCAAAGCGTCCGGATCGCTGAATTGCTGCCGCGCCGCGCTCGACAGCGCCTTTTCCAGAGTAGACGCACTCGGGCGATCGAAGCTCAACTTCAATCTTTCAAGCCGATCGAGAATCTTGCGGATGGTCACGATGTGGGCGGACCTACTTTTTCAAACCGTCTCGCAACTTCGCGATTGAATTGCCAAATCGTTTTGACAATTGATCTCGCAAAGGATATTGCACATCGACGTAAGGCTTGAATGTACCATCTTTGCTGACTAAAAAAACGCCCAGCGGGTCTGTGCCTGATCGTACGGCCACCCTTTTAGATGGATCTATGTGGAGAAAGATTAAATACGTGCCGCCGACAGCGTACTCGACTCCGTTGGAACGCTGCGTGACTTTCACGCCATCGATTTCCAACTGCCCGTTAGCTTCGAGGGCTACAAACTCATCTGCCTTCACCGGCTGCATGTCTTCGGGTGGATCGGGCAACGAAAAATATGTTGCATATCTCGGCATCGGCTTTTCAGAAAAGGTGTCGATGATCTTAAATCGGTACCACGTTCTGAGATCATAGATGTCTGCAAACGTCTCTTTGCCAGTGACCTCAGCGAGGATCACACTATCCCTCGCCAGTGCCTGCCTCAGATTGCCAATGTCCCAGCCGCAGCTGATCAAACCCAATTGAACTTCATGGAGCCCGGCAGCCTTGGCATCATGGATATGACGTTGGAGCGATCCCGGCTCACCCTGCTGAACAATTGCGGGTGCTCGTTGCGACGTCTGCACGCGTCCCCGCTTGGCGCGGATAAACAAAGCACCGCACGCCAGAAGGGCGCCGATGATTGTTACGGGGATGGCCTTTGTAAGCGGAATGGTCTTCACACTCACCTGCTGTTGTTAGGAATAGGGCGCGTGGTGTTCCGCGGGTTGAACGTGAGAACTAGCGAAAAGTTGCGTTACAGATGTTTTCGCATAAACGTGGCAATCTTCCAGGCATCGATAGCTTTCCAGGGCATTTCTGCCATCGTGTAATGTCCGCACGAAAGCCAGACAACATCGAGCGGAAGATCATGACGTTTCACTTCTGCAATTGTTTCTTCAGTGAGATCGAGCGGAAACGTCAGATCATATCGCGCCGCAATGAAACGCATGGGACGCCGCGGCATCCGTGACAGACGAAAAATAAACGGCAGCGGACTAATCGGGGCCCAATACTCACGAAGCTCATCAAGAGTGAGATGGTCCCCAAATCCTTCCCGAAGGTGCTGAGTAGAAAGCCCACGCCATGCAACATCAGCCACATACCCGGAAACGTGATTGAACGTACCCGCGTCGATATCAGGTTCATGCGCAAATGCCAGGAATGCGATGCAGGAACCGACGCTCGTCCCCAGTATGCCGACGCGTTCGTAACCTTCATTCTTTAACCAGCGAGCTGCGGCCCGGGTATCGAGCACAGCCTGGCGCATAGACTGAATTGTGCGACCCACATTGGTACTTACCAGGTGATCGGCGCGTTGAAGTTCCGGCGGGCGCCGCTCTTCATGATAAGGCAGCGTCAAACGAAGCGCGGACATGCCGATAAAGTTAAAGATGCGGCAAGCTTCGACGTGACTGTCGGGCGGCGCATTCCATTGCGGCAATACGATCACTGCCCTGCGAGGCCCGGAGCGCCGGTGCTTTACCGGAAAAAATCGCGCGCTGGCAAGGTTGTTCTCGCGAGAAGGCGTTTGAGTGGCACTGGTCCAGGTTAGACGGTTTTCGCGCAGTTGAAAGTCTGCGATTTCGGCAAGCGCGTAAAAGTCGTCACTGTGAGCCATTGCCTGCCGCATGTGGGTGCGCATGACGAGGCGCGGGTCATTTCCGTTTACCTGATCGCTGATGAACTCCAAACCCCACTCAAAGGGTCGCACGAGGCGATTATTGTCTCGTTCGTGATGGGCTTGTTCTCGCCCGTGCATGTAATCTTTCCACAAAGTTAAAAGAGATCTTTCGGTCTATTTTTTGAAAACTAAACAAGTCATCGTAAAGGGCCGAAGGGAATTGAAGCAAGCGGCAATTAGTGGGTGCACTTGGTCACTAATAGGACTTATCTCTGATCGCCATACAAAAAGAGGGCACGAAATATTTCGCGCCCTCAATGATGTTAACCACGCTCTATGGGAACGCAGTGCTGTTGACGAACTCCTACCGGCAACTCCTACTGGCAAGTACTCAGCTTGAATGAATGGATATACGTACTCCAATTGAAATTGCCATTTGAGGGGATGAACTCCGTTGTAAATACCATGGTACAGCCATCGACCGGGTCGACACTGATGGTGCTGTAGTCTCCCCACCGGGCAAGGGTAGCTGTTTGCGAACCGGTGCCTGACAATGCCTCCGTTTCGTTACCGAGCGTACCTAAGGGATCCAGAGGTCCACGATAAGCATAGCGAATGCTCGGCTTGATAGTGCTGCCGTTGGAAATGTTATAGCCCACGGCGATTCCGCCAGTTTTGTCCATCGCCGCACTTCCCATCCAACGGAAATCCGAGCTTGGAGCAAATGTGCCCTGTTGTCGGATCACCGGGATCGCGCCGGCCATTGTTTGAAGCGTTGCATTCTGCAATTCGTACCAACGTATGCCGGTTCCTCCACCACTCGCAACTGAGTGATTTATCACGAGTGCCTCGCGCGTTCCCAAATTCCGGTAACTGAGACGGTACATCAGGCGGTCAGCCAATGAATCAAGTTGCTGGGTGGTTTCAGGTTGTGGAATGCAGGTCCCGCCTCCGCAGGCGCGGCTAAATGCTGCAACGCCCGCAATGGCGGTTGGGCCTGTCAGCGTTCCCGTACCGGAAGACCAGTTCACTGCAAAGCGCCAAAAATTTAAACTCGTAGAGGTCATGCTGAGCAACAGGTTCGGCGTGCCCGTGGGCGGCAGATTAGAACCCTCAAGGTCCGACGGTTCGAGACTATGGTTGCTCGAGCTGGTTTGGGCGCAAAGCTGTCTGGCAACGGCACCCACGAGCATCTTGTCCCGCTCAAGCGCGCACACTTTATTGCCGCGGAAACTGCGGCCATTCTTGAACATGTTATAGGTGATGTAGTAAGCATCCGGCCACACGCCCATCTTGGGGTAATCGTTAAAATCTCGACCAAACGAGTAGGCGTAGCGGTTATAGGATCCGGTGGGGTCAGGGGTCACCGAGACGGCCACACATTGCGTGTATGGAGTACCCGAAACCGCAAACTGAGTCAGAACCCAGCGGTCGGAAAGCTGATCATATTGCACGATTGGATCACCATCGTTGTCGGTTTCGCAACGACCGCCGAATCCCTGCCATACAACATTGCCCTGCTTCGGGAAACCCGCAACCAAATTAAACCCGGTGATTTGGTTGGTAGCGTCGCGAGTTAGCGTGTAAATCGAGTAGCGGAGGTTTACCCATTGTACGTAGTGATTCAGGCCAACATCGCCCGTCGTATCCGGCGGAGCGACGCGAAAGTTCGGATCAACTCCGGTTCCAATCGTCGAAGCTTTGGGTGCCGCTAGCGCTGAAGGCGAGCTGATGCTCCTCTCTGCGAGAGGATCGATCCCAGATGGATTGGTATTACCGACAGATTGCGGACGACCGGGCTCAAAATCCTTGCCGCCGCGAGCCGACTCCGGTCGGTCCCCACGGTCAAACATTTCACGCAACGGACGTGAAGTATCGTGGTGGGTTGGCAGGCTAACTTCGGCACGATGCTCTAAAGCCTGCGGAGGCAGTGAGGGGTTGCCCTGCCCCAGTGATAATGCCGGCCAGGTCGCGCTGCAGAGCGCGAATAACAGAAGAGTGGCGGAAAACTTTCTCATTTCATTCCTTTCCTATGAAACGGATCTATTGATGTATCTCCCCTGGGCGGGGCCTATTTGCAGCAGGACAAGACGCATGTCACCGGATCGCGAGCAATCTAGATTGAATGTACGTAGCAAGTGTTAAGGAAACGCCTGAGCCGGTATGTGCAGCGCGCAGTATATACTTTTCTACGAAATGCGATAGTAGAAAAACGGAATTAGGCGCGTTTTTCAAAAACCCTCCGCGCAATTTGCGGAAGTAACCGCGCGGTTCTAATCAGCGACCCGGTCGTGAATTGCGTTGCCAATCCCCCAAAAAGCCGGCGGGCCTGTGAGGAATAACTGAACCACCAAGGATCCGGCAGAAATGACATACGATTGATGTGGATGTGCTGAGGTGTAACGAGCTCCAGCATACCGGCGCGCCCATGGGTGCGTCCGTAGCCGCTTTCCTTCACGCCACCCCAGGGAGTTTGCGCTATTCCATGAGTGTATACGACTTCGTTGACCATCACTGTCCCCGCTTCAATACGTGCCGCGATTCGTTTTCCGCGCGCAATATTTTTCGTCCAGACGCTCGCAGTTAAGCCGTAGACGCTGTCATTTGCCAGTTTGATGGCCTCATCCTCACTTTTGAAAGTCATCAACGGAAGCACGGGACCAAACGTTTCATCACGCATGATCTTCATGCTGTGGTCCACTGCTGTCAGGACCGTAGGTTCATAGAAAAACCCTGGAAGATTCGCGGCGCGGCGCCCGCCGGTGAGGATTTTGGCTCCCTTTTCTCGCGCATCGTTGACGTGATCTTCGACAATTTGAAGTTGATGTTCATTCGACATAGCACCGATGTCTACACCATCGCCGCCTCCCATTCCCTGCTTTAGCGCCCGGGCTTCCGCAACCACTTTTTCGATAAACGCGGGAGCAATCGTTTCCTGAACATAGCAACGTTCGACGGATGCGCAGGACTGGCCGGCATTCGCAAAGGCGCCCCAGACTGCACCCCTTGCAGCATTAACGATATCGGCATCTTCGAGAACGATCATTGGATCTTTGCCACCTAACTCGAGTACCACTGGAGTCAGATATTTTGCGGCCGCCTGGGCCACGCGTTTTCCTGTCGCAACGCTGCCGGTGAACATTATTTTATCGACCCGCGCATCAATAAGGGCGGCGCCCGTTGAGCCATCCCCGGTAACGATTTCGAATAACCCTTCAGGCAGGCCCGCCCGAGCGAATATTTCTCCTAATTTCATTGCAATCAGCGGCGTAAGTTCGCTGGGCTTTAGAACCACGGCGTTACCCGCCATTAAGGCCATCGCTAATTCCTGTGCAGGTGTCGCCAAAGGAAAATTCCATGGCGAGATGATTCCAATAACTCCGAGCGGTTTGAAAAGAATGCGCGAGGAACGGCCCATCAATCCGTATTGGCCGATATCGATTTTTTGTGGACGCAGAAGGCTCTCGGAGGCATGCGCGAAATAATGCATCGCGTCAAGCGTCGGTACGATCTCCATTGAGAGCGCTTCAGTCGCCGGCTTACCGGTCTCCCGGGAAATTAGCTGCGCAATTTCATCACGCTCAGCCAACATCAGGTTGCGGGCGGCCAGGATGACGCGCCCGCGATCGTTGAATGTGAGACTGGCCCAGGCGCGCTGTGCTCGGCGCGCTTTTGTCACAGCTTGTTTCACATCTTCTGGGGAAGATAATGGCGCTCGTCCAATCTCTTCACGCGTCGCCGGATCATAGGAGATGATCTCGCGCGTTTGTTCGAGAGTAGGTATGGTCGTAATGCTCATGGGCATTGAAGATTATCTAACATAGTCAGTCACGTGCATAGCTCGGTACATCCACCCCAAATCCGTTTTGGCGGGCCCTTTGAGGGGCGGAAAGTCTCAGCTTTGCCTCAAAAGTCCTAGGCTACGTTAGGTCCGGCTGTGCCGCTGGATGTGCGGCGGCGGCTATGCCCCGCCGTGAAGGGCCTCTTAATTTCGGGGCTACCCCTATATCCGGCGGCACAGCCGGAGCCATACCAACCGAGGACTTTTAGGGCAAGGCTGAAAGTCTCAGACCTTACTTAGAGCTGCATGATTCAGCTATGCGCGGATGGCTTCCAGTTTCAATCAAGGGCGTAGTCCTCCATCAGTGTCGTTGTCCGACGGTGAGAGATCTTCCGCACGCAGTTTCCTTGCAGGCGAACGCCTCAGGTACAATGAGTCCTCCAATCTCCACAAGAATCTAATCAGGAGCAGTCTTCATGATCAGACCGCAGCTTCAGGAATTCATGCGCAGCATGGATAAAAATTCAGTCGCCATAATCCCGGCTGCACGCGAAGCCACCCGCTCTAACGACACGCAGTACCGCTTCCGGCAGGACTCAGATTTCTATTATTTAACCGGCTTTGAGGAGCCAGAAGCAATTGCCGTCCTTGCGCCCGGACGTGAACACAAGTACACGCTGTTTGTTCGCCCTCGTGATCCGGAACAGGAGATCTGGGTAGGCCGCCGTGCGGGAGTCGAGGGCGCTAAGAGTCAGTTTGGCGCTGACGAAGCGTTGCCTATAGCCGCTTTCAACACAACCCTCGCGGACATACTTGACGGCGCTAAGAATCTTTATTACCGGTTGGGCGTAAATGCTGATCTCGATAGCACCATCATCAGGCAGATAGCTGAGATGCGTGCGGCCAATAGAAAACCGATTCACCCGCCCCGGACTATCATCGATCCCGCGACGATTGTTCACGAGATGCGCGTAATCAAGAGCGCCGAAGAGATCGAGTTAATGCAGAAGGCAGCCGACATTGCTGCCGAGGCCCACGTTGAAGCCATGAAGACCGTTAAGCCCGGCATGAAGGAATACGAGGTTGAAGCGCTGATCGAACAAATATTTCGCAGGCAAGGCGCCGCTGGACCATCCTATACTTCCATCATCGGGGCCGGCGCGAACGCAACTGTGCTGCACTACATAAACAACGACGGCGATTTGAATGATGGCGAATTACTTTTGGTTGACGCGGGAGCAGAATACAAAGGCTATGCATCTGATATCACGCGAACGTTTCCGATAAACGGCCGCTACACCAAGGCCCAGCGAGATATTTACGATCTGGTGCTGAAGACGCAAGAGTCGTGCGTCGAGATGGTGCATCCCGGCGTGACGCACGAGGACTTGAAGAACCATTCGATCGAGATGCTGACGGAAGGAATGGTTGAAATCGGACTTTTGAAAGGCAAACCTAAAGAACTTATTAAGACAGAGAAGTACAAGCAGTTTTACATGCACGGCCTCGGTCATCTGCTGGGCATCGACGTGCATGATGTTGGAATTTATTACTACGACAAACAGTCGCGCGCGCTTGAGCCGGGGGTAGTGATGACGGTCGAGCCGGGAATTTATGTAGCGCCGGATACGAAGGACGTGCCGGAAAAGTATCTCGGCATTGGCGTGCGCATTGAAGACGACGTGCTGTGTACGTCAAACGGGCCCCGAGTCTTGACTACGAAAGTACCGAAGCAAGCTGAAGAGATTGAAGCGCTGATGCGGAGGCATTAGTAGTCCAAAGTCCAATGTCTGTAGTGCACTGATTGACTGGGACAGATAGTTAAGCCTACTACTCTAAGAGAGCA
>JBHENH010000115.1:368-9960 GCA_046262135.1 Pyrinomonadaceae bacterium | reverse complement strand
GCGTGTACCTCCCGCCGTATTCGCAAGGCATATTTCAATGTTTTCACAGTTCCGCCCCCCTTGCTGGACCAGAAGCCAAAGACCCCTGCAGATAGGTCCACCATATGACGGTTCCTAATGGCGTACGCATTCTTGCGTTTTGGAAGTTGCAACTCTACAACTCGCTCGAGCTTTTCAAACCACTGGTCCACCCATTTCGGCTGTTTTGCGCGGGTGTAAGGAACGACAGCCCAACAGACTTCATTATTTTCCAGTAGCCACTCCATGGCCCACTCGTCAATTCCACGGGCGCCTCCGACTAGCCAAATTCTGCCCTGAGACAAAAGTGAGGACAGGTGTTGCTCAAACAGGATGCGCGCAGTTTCGCGATCCACGTTTCGAGATCCGATAATCATCACAGTTTTATCGTTGCTCATTCGAAAAGCACAACCTTCTTGATAGTCTCGTATCTGACTCTGGTAAGATTCGTGAACCAAAGGAATAATAAGTCTTGTTTACTCCAATATGGAACTCTTCGTCTTTGACGAGATTTGGATTCTTTAACAGAGCACAACAGTAATCAGTCGACCCGCCACAGTGCGTTCATGAAACACGCCACGGGCAATACCGTTGTGAAGAGAAACGGCCACTTCTCGGCGAGGGTCATGCCGTACACCGGTTACGCAATCTGCTTCGCGGGCTTCCTCCTTTGTGTCATTGCGTTCTATCCCGGTTACCTGTCGCCGGATTCGATTCGCCAGTTAACCGAGGGGCGAGCTTGGAACTTCACGGATTGGCATCCTCCGCTCATGGCCGCTCTCTGGGGCTTAACGGACCGCGTCATTCCCGGACCGTTTGGAATGTTGCTGTTACAAAACGCCGTGTTCTGGTGCGCTCTCGGTATGTTCTGGAGATCCACATATCGCAAGTCGATATGGATGGGCTTGGGCTTGGTGGCCATAGGGTTTCTGCCCCCTGTGCTCGCGTTGTTAAGTACTATTTGGAAAGACGTCGGACTCGGCGCATCTCTTCTTTTGGTTTCCGCGCTCCTCTACAACGCGCGGCAGGCGAATTCGCGGGTTGCACTGATCGTCGCCAGCCCCTTCCTTTTCTATGCCTATGCGGTTCGCCAGAACGCCGCGCCAGCTATTTTTCCGTTGGCGTTGTGGACCGGCTTCATCGCCTGCAGTCTATTCTCGACTTTGAAGAGGAGAGTTACAGGAGGCTTAATTCTTCCGCTGCTCATTGGAGTCTCCTATTTCTTTATATTGACCTCGCTTGTCCTCCTGACGACATGGAGTCTCACGAGAGGTCTCAGCTCCTATATTTTTCAAACCGTATTGCTCCACGACCTTGCTGCTATTTCGAAACAACGGAAGGCTGCGGTATTTCCTGACTACGTCCTCGCAGCCGAGACTTTTTCTCTTGATAACGTGCTTAGTTCCTATGATGAAGCGCAAGCCACGGCCCTCACTCGGGGAGAACATCCCGCGTTACAGTTAACACAGCGTTCCGACGAGATCGCCGCGTTACGTGCAAAGTGGCTGGAGACAGTGCCTTCCCACAAAGCAATTTATTTGCGCCATCGCTGGGAAACGTTTAGGCGGCTAATAGGCTGGAACGTAGAGGTATGCTTCCCCTATCTTGCTACCGCTCGCAAGTTCGAGAGCTACGATGTAAATAAGTGGCGCATACATCAATTTCTGCGAGCCGTATTCTGGAAATTCAGGAATGCGTTTCTTTTTCGGGGTTGGTTATGGCTACTCGCATGTCTCGTTCTTCTTTGCTTCGCCTCCGTTCAACGAGTGCAAAATGATCTCGAAGTTGTATTCGTCCTGACGCTTAGCGGCTTGCTGTATGGGGTTGCCTACTTTTTCATCGCGACGTCTTGTGACTTCAGGTTTTTGTGGTGGACTGTGCTGGCCTTGTCCGTATCCATCTGTTTTTCAGTTTCGTTCGCCATCAAACGCCTGAAGACTCGGTTCGGCGCGCCGATCAAAAGATGACGTCCTCAGGCCTCGCCTCTTCGGTAAATGGTCACCATCACCTAATGCTGCGTCACGGCATTTTTTATGATGGTCCATAGACGCTCAATGCTATGTGCGGATGAGAAAGTCGTTTCTACGTGGAGTCGGGCGGCGCGACCGAGGGAGCCGGCAAGTTCAGGCTCCACAATAAGCCGGTGCATCTGCCTGGCCATTCCTTCAATGTTCCGTTCTTCGACGAGCAATCCCGTTTCGTTGTCGATCACAAGATCCGGAATGCCTCCACTACGCGTGGCGACGACCGGCAGACCGCTTGCGCCGGCTTCCAGGATAACGACGGGTGCGCCTTCGACAGCGCCCGAAACCGCTTCGACGGAGTGTTGCGCTAACAAACGCGCGCGTCTCATCTCTTCTGCGATCACTATGTGCGGCTGGCGGCCGAGGAACGTAACGGCATGTTCAATCGCCAGCCTGGTCGAAAGTCTTTGGCATTCCTGGAGAAGGGGGCCGTCCCCGATCATCCGCAAACGCGCCTCAGGAAATTCGCGAAGCAGCTGTGCGAAAGCCGCGAGAGTTAGTTGCGGTCCTTTTACTTCAACGAAGCGACAGACGGCGATAATAAGCGGCGGAGATTGCGCCGGCTTGGCGGCGCTAAACATGTCGCAATTAACTCCGCACGGGTTGTAATGAACCCGTTCAGCCGGCGCTCCCATTGCGATAATATTTCTCTGCATCAGTCGCGAGACGGCAATCAATCCCGCAGCTTGCTGGAACATTTTTGCGTAGGAAGAAGAGTATCGCTGGAGTATCTGCCGCACGCTCGTGTCGTATCCGTGAAAGTGAACTACGAGCGGCAACTTCAATAACCGGCAAGCATTCATAACAGCGACGCCTGTTGGACCAAACTCGGCGAGAACTGCGTCAATCCTCTTTTGGCGGAAGACCTCCGCGTAGACGGCGGTGACACGCCGTTCATATCCTTCCGGAAAGAACATGTTCAGGGCGCGATAAAACGCGCGCCCAGGCAAAGTCTTTTCCCATGAAGAACCAAATCTCACCCACGGTGGCCAATCATCTACGAGCACGGTGGCCGCCGGCAGGTCAGTTAGATGCTGCCGAATAAACGTCTCCGAATAGTTTAGTGGGCTGTTGCTGACGATGCAGATGCGCAGAGGTCGACTCCATTAAAATCTGAATGAACGAACTTAAGTCAAACCTGGCTAAGCGCCATGTCACTTGAGCCAGTTCGAAAGGTCACGTTGCAGCAAGTCCTGAAGTTCGATGATGTCTTCGCGGTAGACTTCAGTCAATTGCCGGCGTTGTTCAGCGGAAAGGTGAGGCTTAGCCAAATTCAGACTGCGAACGCGATCTCCGATAGGGCGCGAGAGTTCGGGTGGCACAAACCGCTTTAGTACGGCTTTAGCCTTCCGCGGTTCTCGAAGATAGACCTGCAAGGCTCGACTGCGGGGAATAGTCGACTCGTTGTGGCGCACCGACATGTCGGGCACAAAGCTTTCGTTAATATTCAGAAAGTGGAAAATGTTTTGCATAAGGCCTAGGGGATCGGTAAGGTAGTCCTCATAGAGGTAGATCTTTAATTGCTCACGTGGAAAGAGGTCGAAATATCGTCTTAGCTGCTCGGCGTAAAATCCTCTCTGGCGATAATGCCACTCATAACTCCAGCCGTTCGCGATTCGTTCCGCTTCTGCGTCGAGGGCATCCGCGAAAGAAAGGAACTCCCGTCCGTCGCGTTTCGCCGCAAGGAACTGTGAATACGCTCTTTCAGCGGGTTGACGGAGGATGGCAATTAGTCGCACATCCGGGACATGATGGCGTATCCGCTCTGCCGACCTCGGATAATACATGTAAAGCGGGCTCGATTCGCCTCGTGCCCTATGGTTGACTCCTGCCGTAAAACAGGCACGATAGTCCTCGATGGTGGTGATCATCGTGGATAAGGTTTTGAAATCGTTCGGCCCTCGAAAGTCCGGCTTCGCACCCTCGAAGGGAAAGAATCTGAGTTCTTTCGGTTGACTCATAAAAATTTCCGGATGCTGATTGATGTAGCGGTGCAATGAGGTCGTGCCGGCTTTGGCCGCACCAATTAAGAGAAAGTTAGGCATCGGCATCGTGCTTTAAGTTCGCTCCATGTCAATCACTGATTCCAGCGACGGTTGAAGAAATGCTCATCGTGGTTCGGTTAACCCGTTTGGTACTGTTTTAGTTAGGCCTTGCCGTGGTGAAATCTAATACCCTGGAAGTATGAATCTCGGAATTATTGCCAACGAATTCTTTTCGCTGGAGGCCGGAGGCCGCGGCGGTTTCGGATGGGCCGCGCTTCAGGTGTCGCATCTCTTCAATAGCCGGCCTGAATATGGCGTAGACGTGCTCTTCCTCAGTAGGAGATTCGATCTGGGAAAAGGCGCAGCACCGATGCAGATTCACCACACGCCATTAATGGGCCGCGAGGGACCGCGCCTCACTAGTCTTCGCAAACTGCGGGCCAAAAAGCTGGACCTTCTAATGATGATCGATTACCGCTCAAGCTATCGGTTTTTTGCCGCGGCGCTGCCTCGCACGCCTATTATCGTCTGGGCGCGGGATCCACGTTCTCCTGAGGATGTGCAGAAGATTAACACGCTACGAATACCGGGCGGCGAAAGCTTGATGCCGCCGGGCATCAGCGAAGTTGATTGCACATCGCTCCGCTCGATTGTGCGTATGTCTCGACTTCTTCGTCGGCCGATACGTTTCGCGACCCCCGCTCCCAACCTGGCCGTCAAGGTTCCCGGCACATACAACGTGAACCCAAGTGTCATCTCGTTCCTGCCTAATATCATCGATGTTAATCCCGATAAAATAGCGAAGAGCGCACAGCCGCGCGTAATCTTTCTTGGCCGCCTCGATCCAATCAAGCGCCCGTGGCTCTTCGCGAAACTTGCTGAGCAATTCCCAGAAGTCGAGTTTTGTTTCATGGGCCATTCCCATTTTGCAGGACCCGGAACTTGGCAGCCCGTGGCCCTGCCGCCTAACGTTCGTTTGCTGGGGCACGTGGAGGGTATCGAAAAGTTGAAGTTGCTCGCTTCTGCATGGGCGCTCGTTAACACTTCAATTCACGAAGGACTGCCTGTCAGCTTTCTGGAAGCGCTTGCCTGCGAGACTCCGATCATAAGTTGTCAAAATCCGGCGGAGCTGGTGTCGCGCTTCGGTGTCTATGTCGGACGGTGGGACGGCGACGGTCTCAACGCGCTTCCACATTTCGCCGAAGCGTTAGCGCGACTCTTATCAGATCAGGCGGCGCGCGCGAAATTAGGGAAGGAAGGCCGTGCGTGGGTGAATCACATGCATAGCCCGGCTCGCTTCCTCGAATCTTTTCGCGAACTTTGCGTCAGTGTCGGCATCGTGACGCCTAAAGATTGGAGCGAGATTCCGATGCGAATCGCCTTTAAAGAAAACGAATTACAGCTTATCCGGGACGATCGGTCGTAGGCCCCATGGTGGACGCCTTATCACGCGCGCCGACCCGAGAAAGCAGCCGCCGATTTCACAACTCGTTCGAATACATTGATCCTCAGTCTGCCTGAGGTGACGCCCACGCTTCGTTTCCTGCTCATACTGGCGATCTCGATCAGGACGAATTCTCGCAATACTTTGATACTTAGCAACAACCACCACCGTACCCGCGTTCTGAATTGATTACAGGCAAATTTGAGTGACCAATCCAACTTTTCATGTCTCGAACCCTTAAGAACAAGCGCGGGTGCCGGCCGCATTACGCCCCGAGCGTTTAGTATGTGCCGCAAACGTGCTAATCGTAAGTTTAAGCTTAAGGTGAATACGATCCGGCGAAGCACATTTTCGATCTCCGCGTCTCTGTTTTGTTCTAACATAGCTCGGAACGCTTCAAATCTGTCCTCGAGGGCATCGAGCAGATCGTGAGTAATGCCTCCTTCATGAATGGTGTATTCAAAGACAGGATCGGGCACATAATCGAATTCGTATTTCGCGGAAATCTCCAGCCACTTCAAATAGTCCGCGGCCTTATGTCCTGGTTTGAAGTTGCCGGCGTCTACGAAACATTGAAGTCTTGTGATTACCGATGAGCACGGTACAAAGCAGCCCCGCGCAAAAGCTCCGGTCACACGTCCACGGCTCGGTCGAACACCGTCAAAGAATGTGCGCTGCAAATGGCGCGGCGGAGTTTGCCGATAATCAACTAAAGCTGCGTTGCCGAACACCAGTCCTACCTCGGCTTTGGCGAAGAGCGGGAGTTGACTGCTGAGTCGGTCGACATACCACACGTCATCGGAGTCAATGAAGGCAACAAACTCTCCGCGCGCGTGTGCCAAACCCAGGTTGCGCGCAACTTCGGCCCCCGCATGCGACTGTCTCAAGACCTTAATATGTGATTTAAAACTGTTTAAGACGCTAGCCGTACCATCTGTGGAGCCGTCATCGACAACCAGGAGTTCGAAATTCTGATAGGTTTGCGCGAGCACACTGCGAATTGCGCGCGCAACCCATTCGGCGCGGTTATACACGGGCAGTATGACGGAGACGAGCGGGCCGCTCAACGCGCTGTAGTGTGATAATTCCATAGTCTCGGAAAGATAACCGTAGTTTTTCAAACGCTTGATGCCGCACACCTTCATACTATCCAGACAGCCGCTCAATTTCGCCAGTCCAACCAACCCTCTTGTTAGCATTCGGCGGAAGTATACCTTAAGCCTAACGGAAAGTGCCTGTTGATGTCCGCATTCGGCAAGCCTCTCCAATGCTACTTTTCACTAAGCGAGTAATGTGCGGATTCCTCGCATCAACCCACCGCCTATGGTGTTGTTTGTCTCTCCGGATGCTGCCTCCGGTCAAGCTGCATGGGGTTTGGTGGGACCGCCGGCTCACTAAAGATCGGGAATCGAATCTTTACTGGACGCCTCGGAAAATAATTGTTTGAAATGTCGACGTCAGCTGTTTCCAAGTGGGGATCGAGCGCAATCGATCGAATTTCTTTCGCGGTGGCTATCAACTTGGAAGCCTCGGCATTGTTGTAGCGCCAAATCTCCGCCGGAATGCGGAGCTCCTCTTTCGTTCCATCTGCGTACTCAATTTCCAGAATTACTGGCATCACCAGGCCACCAATGTTTTTCAAGTCCACGACGTAGAAGTTCGTGCCGGCCTTCAACAGCTCCTGCTCACGTGGGGTCAGAGTGGCTAGCAACTTCTGATACTCATCACGCTCCTGCGGCGTCACTACTAACTCATCGTAGGTGTTGTAGAAATCACGCAGAGACGGATCCTGATTAATCCGCTTGGGTATCCCCTTGTTGCGCTGTTGTGAAAGTGTTTGAGGTTGCTCCGCACGCTCTTTTGCACGCAACGCTTTCTCTACGTCGGGATTCATAGTATTTAAAGTAAACAACCGCACTCGTTCAATCGAAATATCCACGTGGTCGGTCGTATAAAACCAGCCACGCCAAAACCAATCGAGATCAACACCGGAAGCGTCTTCCATGGTACGAAACAGATCAGCGGGTGTGGGTCGTTTGAATGCCCACCGGCGGGCATACTGCTTGAAAGCAAAATCAAAGAGCTCGCGACCAAGTACACTCTCTCGCAAGACGTTGAGAGCCGTGGCAGGCTTTGCGTAAGCATTTGGGCCGAATTGCAGAAGCTGCTCAGAGTTCGTCATGATCGGAACCTGGTCTGCGCTATTCATGTACTCTGTAATGAATTTCGGCTCGCCGCGCCGAGACGGATAATCCTCCTGCCATTCTTGTTCGGCCAGGTATTGGGTGAAGGTATTTAGCCCCTCATCCAACCAGGTCCATTGCCGCTCATCGGAATTTATGATCATGGGAAAGTAGTTGTGCCCCACCTCGTGGATAATGACAGAGATTAGCCCGTGTTTAGTGCTTGCCGGATAAGTTCCGTCCGCAAGAGGTCGCGGTCCGTTAAAGCAGATCATCGGATACTCCATACCGCCGACGGGACCATTGACCGATTGCGCCACCGGATACGGGTAAGGCACCGTGTGGCGTGAATAGACATCCAGCGCCTGCTCGATCGCTTGCGTCGAATACCTGGACCAGAGCGGTTCACCCTCTTTTGGATAAAACGACATAGCCATCACGTGGTTGCGTTCTACGTTATGACCCTGCGCGTCCCAGATGAATTTTCGTGACGAGGCGAATGCGAAATCGCGCACGTTTTCTGCAACAAAGATCCATGTCCTCTTGCTCGTCGGCCTTGGTGCTTCGTTGGTTTTAGCCTCAGCAGGAGTGACGATGTACATAGGTTTTTTGGCGGTCTTCGCCTGCTCGAGGCGCTGCCGTTGCGTAGGTGTCAAAACGTCCTGGGGATTTTGTAAAACGCCGGTAGCCGCGACAATGTGATCGTCAGGCACATTGATTGAAACGCGGTAGTTACCAAACTCAAGTGTAAATTCACCGGAGCCGAGAAACTGCTTGTGTTGCCAACCATAAACATCGTAGTAGGCGGCCATGCGCGGGAACCATTGTGCTATCTCGTAAATATAGTTTTTATCGGCCGGAAAATATTCGTAGCCTGTGCGCCCTCCCATTCGTTTCGCATCGTTAATGTTGTAATGCCAGTCAACGCTGAAGACTGTGGACTGTCCGGGCGGAAGTGGTTGCGGCAGATCGATGCGCATCATCGTTCTTACGACGGTGAAGGGAAGTGGTGCGCCTTTCGCATCGCGCACAGCGGTAATTTGTTCGCCGCCTTCAAATTCCCGTCTTGCTATTAGAGTATCGATGGTTGAAAAAGGAAGTTTCTCGAAGTTGGGGGCAACCTGAGTAGAGAAGTTCTCGGAATCTTTGGCCCAGATGTTCTGATCCAGCTGGAGCCAGAGATAAGAAAGCGAGTCAGGGGAGTTGTTGTAATAAGTAATGGTCTCCGCAGCGCTCAGACGCTGATTCGTATCGTCAAGGTTAACCTTGATTTCGTAATCGGCGCGCTGTTGCCAGTATCGCGCACCGGGTGCCCCGGAAGCCGTGCGCTGATCATTCGGCGTCGGCAGCAGGTCATCCATTTGCCCAAACTTGTCGCCCGGCTTGGTGACGGGGTTCGTTATAGGTTGCGCAACTGCGGATTGTCCCGTCACGGTCGCCGGCGTAAGCAGACATGCCATGAACAAACAAGAAACGATCAGGTAAGAAACGCGCACATACCAAAAGCCTAAGGGGTTAGCCGGCGCGTTGTAACGCAAACTGTTAGTTTGCGATCTCGTTCGCAGGCAAGAACGTCGCGAATAAAAGAGATCCCGATAACCTCCGAACAGATCAGACACAAGTACAGCCACCAAGCAGGATTTGGTCATGGGCTTCATATTGGAATTATTCCTTTCAGCACGATTCTAAATAAATAACCCGCTTTTGCAAACAATTGTTCGACTCGTCCGTCACGCGCTTCAGAGTGAAAAGGTGGTACGGAGCTGTCAGGGATCTACGGCGCAGCAGCGCCGATGTGCTCGACCGCCCGTGAATCACGCGCAAGTTGGGCGTACAACAATCAGATAAACGACGAGGTATTAGCGACAAATAAAAAGCGGCTGGCTTTCTCGCCCACCGCACGTCATTGAAATAGTGGTGAACCGAGCAGGACTCGAA
>JBHENH010000115.1:0-358 GCA_046262135.1 Pyrinomonadaceae bacterium | reverse complement strand
CATCGGAATTCTCACTGCACGATTTGCAAATCGATTGTTTGCTGCGATTTGCAAACCTCTTTTCGCGCACATCGCTCTTTCTTTTTCCCCAAGGCCCTGGAATCCGTCTCTACACGAGTTCTTTGCCAGCGGATCCTTCGGCAAATGGGACACTTGCGACCGGCGCAAGCACCTTAAGCTGGGCAAATCAAGAGTTAAGACCATATGTCTCTTATATTTCCCGCGTCCAAACAGCCATCTTTCGCTCAGACAACCTCAGGTGCCTGCATGAAATTTCTTAGTCGACGGACTTCACGCGAAATCAAAAGGTCGCCCGTCATCAAACCACGACTCTGGTCGATTGTGCAGTCCCACGTGC
>JBHENH010000114.1:9599-10056 GCA_046262135.1 Pyrinomonadaceae bacterium | reverse complement strand
CCCATGATCGCGCTCACATTAATACTTGGACTGCTGATCTTTATCCATGCTCGGCAATTGTTCGGAACCCGAGCCGCCGTATTCTCCGTCGCCTTATTCAGCGTCGAACCAACCGTGCTCGCGCATGGCCGCACAGCGCTCAATGATTTACCGGCAGCTTTCGGCTACCTCTTGTTCTTCTTCACACTCCACGCTTACCTGAAGACGCCGGATTTGCCTCACGCATTAGGGCTGGGATTGGCGAGTGGCCTGGCGATCGTTACCAAATTTTCGCTGATTGTGCTGGGACCCGTTTTTATTGGCGTTGTCATATTCTCAATCTGGACGGCTCCGCGTCGAAACGAACTCCGCGCGCGCGTGAGCGCCCGGATGGCTTTAGCTGTCTTCGCGGCTATGCTTGTAATTAACGGCGTCTACTACTTTCAACACCGGCCCCCAGAAGAAGCTGAGTTTCGTT
>JBHENH010000114.1:0-9589 GCA_046262135.1 Pyrinomonadaceae bacterium | reverse complement strand
TTTCCCCGAATCATTTCCCCAAGGCTATGACGGCGGTGAAAGGGCTTTCAATATTTTTGCCGTCACCTCTTCTTACAGGCATAGATGCTGTTCTCGCCCGCAACCGATACGGGCAACCTGCGTCACTTCTGGGCATGCATAGCAATTTGGGTTGGCGATACTATTTTCCCGTAGCCTTCGCACTTAAGACGAGCATTCCATTTCTGGTTACGTCAGTTGCTGCGGTGCTCTGGGCATTATGGCGATTAGTTAGGAGGCAAGAAACACTATTTTTTGCTCTGCTGGCGCCCTTTACTATTTACCTGGCAATGGCCATGTCAAGCACGATAGACATTGGTATCCGACACCTGTTGCCGGCTTATCCTTTTCTCTTTATTCTCAGTGGCGCATTTCTCGACCGGTTACTGCGACACCATCGCGCGCCCAAAGCAATGCTGCTCGTGGTCGTTTTAATATTGGGTTGCACTGCCATAGAAGCCGCGCGCGCTTTTCCTGATCACATGTCTTATATGAACGAATTGACGTGGCGCCATCCACGTTGGTACTACCTGTCGGACTCCAACGTGGAATGGGGCGATGATGTTCGCGCGTTGGCAACCTATCTGCGTGAACGCGGAGAAACGAAAGTTCGAGCGGCCCTCCTGGGTGGCTGGGCGACGTTGCCATACTATGGCGTGCAGTACATCGATGTGCATGTGCCGCCCGGCGCGCAATTGCCCGATACTCGCTACGTCGCTATCGGCGCAAGTTTTCTAAATGGCTCGACCACAACCGTCACTAAGCCCGGGCGCCGCAAAGAAGATTTTTTCGCCGAATATCGTGACCGAGTGCCGGAATCAGTCTTTGGACATTCAATCTATCTTTATCGCGAGAAATGAACCACGACAAAGAGCATTCATGAAATAGGGGAACGATTGGCCTGTTCGTTTCTGATCTCGCCGGTGAACATATTGTTTTCCTGATTAGATGGACGACTCGTTGAATCACGACATCGCTACCGAGGCTGACGTACTGGTTTTCCAGCCAAGGCGCGCGCTCGCTTCGTTGCCAGGGTGGGCCCGGGTACACCTCGCTGAGCTGCTAAGTGCCGTACTGCTTACAGCGATGTGTCTCCAGATGCTTTCGGTTATCGCGCGCAAGAGCGTCACCGTGGACGAGATTATCCTCATTCCTGCGGCTTACTATCACCTGGTAACTGAGGACGTCGATCTGGTTCGCGAACACCCGCCACTCTGCAAGCTACTGGCCGGAATGCCGCTTCTTTTTATTCAGCCGAATGAGGCCGCGCGGTCACCGACTGATCCGCCCCTCAGCAGAATCGATCTCGAATGGAAATATGAAATGGAATTTTGGCAGAACAACCGTGCCCGCGCTGACACGATTTCCTTTTGGGCACGGGTACCGATGATCGTGCTCACATTCGCGCTCGGGTTGCTTATCTTCGTCTTCAGTCGAGATGTGTTCGGATCACGCGCAGCATTGTTGGCAGTTGCGCTGTTCACTCTTGAGCCTACCGTACTTGCGCACGGTCGCGTCGTGCAGACGGACATCCCGGCAACCTTCGGCTTTCTTTTCACCGCTTTAGCGCTGCACCGCTATTTGCACGCACGAACGTGGAAACTCGCCATATCGGTTGGCGCAGCTGCGGGCGTAGCAATGCTTGCGAAGTTTTCCATGATCATCGTTGGTCCCATACTCTGTGTCGTTTTCCTGGTGCTGCTGTGGCGTGAGCCGCGCCGGCGCGGCATCCTTGTTGGCCAGGCGATAGCCGCCGCGCTCGTCCTCATTGTTGTTATTAACGCCGCCTACTTCTTTCACGATAGCGCGTTTACCGAGACTGATGTTCAATGGATCAGAACGTACTTCCCTGCTTCGAGCGTGGCGGTATTGACCAGCATTCGCGTCTTGAAGTTTCTCCTGCCGACTGATTTCCTGATGGGGGTTTACTGGCAGCTTAACCATAGCATCGAGGGCCACCCGGCAAGCCTGTTGGGAATGTACAGCCGGACGGGCTGGTGGTATTACTACCCGGTCGCTTTCGCGCTCAAGACGACAATTCCCTTTCTGCTCGTCTCACTTAGTTCGCTCGCCTGGGGCCTCTACCGTTTTATCTGGAAACGCGAGCTGCCATTGCTTGTATTGCTTATCCCTTTCCTGCTCTATACGGCTTTAATGATGATGAGTCGGATCGACATCGGCATCCGCTACTATCTGCCCGCATACGCTTTCCTGTTCATCTTGTCGGGAGGACTGCTCGACTCACTATTGCGTAAACGATTTCAAAATCTCACCCGTTTCGCGAGTGCATCAGTAGTTGTTATTGCGTTTGCATGGATCAGTTTCGAAGCACTGCGCGCATATCCAAACCACATCCCGTACATGAACCAACTTGCATCGTCTCGACCGCACTGGTGGTATCTTTCGGACTCAAATGTTGAGTGGGGCGACGACATAAAGGAACTGGGAGCCTATCTCCGGTCTCGCGGAGAGAAACGCGTGCGTGCCATGGCACTGGGCGACTTCAGCACCCTTGGTTTGTATGGTGTGGAGCATGAGTGGGCACTCACGCCACCTCAAGGCCCGACGCCGCGCTACATGGCGCTGGGCGCCAGCTTTCTGAATGGCTCGACCGTTCCATCGTATGAGATCGACGGTAAACGCGTGTCGGAGGAACAAAGAGTCAATACCCTTGATTCCTTTCGACACCGCACGCCGGAAGCTGTAATCGGAAACTCTATTTACCTTTACCGCATGCATGAGTGACTCGGTTGACTATGTCGATAAGCAGGTGTTTCTGAATGCGAGCCATTGTCCTCGTCCCGACCTACAACGAGCGTGCCAATTTGGCGGAACTCGTGGAAAAGGTTCGGCAATGTGCCCCGGATTTGCACATTCTGATTATTGATGACAACTCTCCCGATGGCACGGGCGAGCTGGCGGAAGAATTGGCGCGGCAATACGCGGATGAAGTGTTCGTGCTCCATCGGATACGGAAAGAGGGTCTCGGAAAAGCCTACGTTGAGGGCTTCACGCAGGTTCTGAAAAAGGATTACGAATACGTTCTGCAGATGGATGCCGACCTCTCGCATGACCCGGTACATCTCGCAAACTTTTTCCAGGAGATTCAGGATCACGATCTGGTTGTCGGTTCTCGTTACCTGCACGGGATTAGCGTCATCAACTGGGACTTGAAACGACTCATCATGAGTAAGCTGGCAAACAACTATGTGCGTTTCGTGACTGGAATGCCGTTCAGCGATACGACCAGCGGGTTCAAGTGTTGGCGGCGAGAGGCGCTCGAAGCAATCGGTTTCGCCGACGCCTTTTCCAGTGGATATGTATTCCTGGTCGAGATGAAGTACAAGGCTTATCGCAAGGGTTTTAGGTTGGCCGAGGTGCCGATCGTTTTCGTCGAGCGGAAAAGCGGCAACTCGAAACTAGACTGGCGCGTGATCTGGGAAGCACTCTGGGGTGTTCTAAGACTGAGGGTAAAATACTAACCACCGTGGCACGGGCAGCGGACCGAACGGTAACGGCTCCTATCTTGTGGTCCTCCCATAATACTCTGGGATGATAACCAAAACCGACGCGCTTGCTTTCCTGCGCCCGCATCTGTGGGTCTTCGTCCTTCTCACCCTGGTCGTTGCCGCAGCCATTCTCTACTTCGCCCACGTTCCGGATCATCCACCAGGCTTTTATATCGATGAGTCGTCGATCTGTTACAACGCTCATACGATCTCGCAGACGGGTCGTGACGAGTTTGGCAACGAGTGGCCGCTTTTCTTTCGCGCTTTCGGTGACTATAAAAATCCGGTTTACATCTATCTGCTGGCGGGACTCTTTCGGCTTACTGGCCCAAGCATTTTTGTGGCCCGACTGTTCAGCAGCGTGCTCGGAATAGGAGCGGCGGTCTTGCTGGGTCTGTTGGCCCTGCGCCTCACTAATCGTCGCCTTATCGCACTTCTCGTTGTCCTCACCGCTTTGCTGACGCCATGGCTCTTCGAATTAAGCCGCGTGGTTTTGGAAGTTTCCCTCTATCCGCTTGTTCTTGCGCTGTTCCTGTTGTGCGTGTACAACGCCTCACAAAAGCCACGCTGGTCGTCGATTGAAATCCTATCCCTGGCAGTCACGCTCGCGCTCGTCACTTACACCTACTCGATTGGGCGTCTACTGGGACCGCTGTTGGCTTTGGGGCTGATCTTTTTTATTACGAGCGGGCGCCGCCTCGGTCTCCTGTTGGCTTGGGGGTTTTACGCAGTGATGCTGATTCCCATGTTTATCTTTCACCGACGTCATCCCGATGCACTCTCAGGCAGGTTTTCCATAATCACTTATATTACGCGGCAAAACAGTGCTGGCAATATCGCCTGGGAGTTCGTCAAGCACTTTTTTGGCAATCTCAATCCGTGGCGACTGCTGGTGACGGGAGATCCAAACTCATCTCAGATCACCCATGTGTACGGTGCGGAATTATTGCTCGTGGCGACCGGCCTTCTCAGTGTTGCAGGCTTGTTTCTGGTAGCTCGCTATCACCTTCGGGACCCGTGGTGGCGATTTGCGATCTACGGCGTCGTGGCCGCTGTTGTCCCGGCATCGCTTACAAACGAATATGTTCACATCCTACGGCTCGTTCCGCTGGCTATATTTTTGATTGTGCTGAGTATTCCCGCGCTCCAGTGCCTGACGCAAAAACGGCATCCGGTAATTCTTGCACTTATGGTTCTATTAATTCTGGCCCAGGGCGCGTCCTTCCGGTTGAGATTTCATGCGACCGCGCGCTCTCAGAAGCGACTCGACTTGTTCGACCACGGCTATCCCGAAAAGATTCTTTCCAGAGCCATTGCTTCGGCGAATGGGACTGTTTATCTGGCCGACGCCCTGACTATTCCGGGTTACATTCAAGCTTACTGGTACGCGACGCTCCGCGGCGTGCCGATTTCGCAATTCGTTCGCCTCGGCCCAGGCTCTTTGCCGCCGGTAGGTGCACTCGTCATCACGACCGAAGCGCGGTGCCTGCGCTGCGAGATAATCGCGGCCAGCGACTTCTACAAATTGTACGTCGTAACCAGGAAGGCGCCTGAACGCAAGCCATTGCCGGCCGCCGATTTCCGCGCCGGCCTAAGAGTCGCCTTTCCGCCTACCGCGGCTAAAGCAGGCGAGCAATTTAGTTTGCGAGTAAGAGTCAAAAATGAGGGCAACAGCGTGTGGTGGGCGCTGGATCGCACGGGTTCTTTGCAAGTTAGTTTGGGAAATCACTGGCTTGATAGCGATGGTCGAATCGTTATCCACGATGATGGCCGCAATCCAGTGTTTGATGACCTAAACCCTGGCGACGAGATCGAGATGACCTTGGCAGTTAACGCGCCAAAGTCGGCCGGCGACTTCGTGCTGGAAATTGATATGGTCCAGGAGGGTGTCTCGTGGTTTGGTCTACTCGGCTCACGGACTGTGCGACTGCCGATGAAGATAGAGAAACGGTGGTAGCAGTAAGCCCGGATTCCTTGAGTCCTTAGCGTTTGACGTCAGCAGCGCGCTGAAAGATTCGAAGGAAGTAGATCAACAGGGATACGCTTACAGCAAAAGGCAGCAGAAGCCATGCAACCAATGGCATGTCTTTCCATCCAGGATCACTCACGGCACGCAGATATGGCCCCAAGGCATAGACTTCAGTCTCACAATACATAGCACCAAAGATAGATCCTACAAAGCTAACGAAAATTGAGAACGCGGCGGCTAAAGTCATCGCTGAAGTTGCTAACAACTTAATTGCCTTTGCCCGCAAGTAGAAAACACCACCCAGACCGACACATGCAAACGGAATCAGCGGGAGCAGAAAACGAGGACCGTACTGGCAACCACCCTGAGCGTCCATGTTTAGAATTTGAATCAACAGCGCAATGAGCAGACCCACAAATACCAGTCGCTCGCGCTGCAGTGGGCGAGGATAAAACGCCAACCCCCACAACCCGACCCACAAAATGGGCACATAGAAAGTAATTTGCCATAGGTAAAAACGTATTTTGCTAACAGTGGTCGGCAAATCGAAGCGCATCTTTATCTCTGAATATCCTGCGACGACATACGGCGGCACAAATGGGTTGCCAAAACAGACCGCATCGTAGAAAAGCAATGGGGCCAAGCCGACTAAGCTGCCGATCAGCGCCGGTAAGATAAGATCTCGCCGGCGCAACGACACAAGGTAAACGCCTACGACAAACGACATTAATAAGGGGAGTAACGAAGTAGTGACTGTTAGCCCAAGGCACACTCCCGCAGCGGCCGCAGCAGTCTTTGCTGGTCTTTTCGGCATTTGTAGCCGACCTAACAGGAGTACGATGTAGAACGCGATAATCAGAAAGCCCGAGGCCAACGGGTCATGTAGCGCAACTCCAGAGTAAACCAAAGCGGTCGTTCCGAGGCCGTAAATCAGTGCGCACGCCATCGGCCAAAAAAGCGAATCGCGGCCAGTGAATTCCCTGACGATCCCGAAGACCGCGGCGCCGGTAACCGCAGCGAAGAGTGAAGCTGTGAAGAACGTTACGAGAGCTGAGGTGAGCAGATAGTTGTTGACGTAGTTCAGCCCAAAAAAATGCAGAAACAAATAAACAACCGCGCCCGCCATGAACTGGCCGGGTTGCTTGTTCGCATACTGTTTACCGTTGTAGAGGAATACATCACCGAACGGTTTACCCTTGTCATAGTACGCGCGCATTTGTAGCTGCGGCGCTGATGAGCCGTCGAGGTTAAACTGCCCTCGTTCAACCATTGCCTCCACACCCGCCTGCTGCAAATTAAATGCTTCGAGATTTCTCGAGTTGATAAGTAATCCGTAACAGAACCACAGGGAAAAAAAGAGCGACACCTGCACAAGCCATATGCGTTTACGAACAGCGGCTTGCTGTTTTGCGTGTGTCTGGACCACCGGGCCGGCTGACGGCGATGCCTTATCCCCAAATTGCTTATTCACGACCTGTCCGCCTTTTCTCTAGTGCTATCGCATAAACGTCCCATGTCATGCGCGCCGTACGTTCCCAGGAGAATTCGGCGGCGCGGCGTTGACCGATTGCCGACAGTTGGTGCCGTGCGTTTCCAGTGCCTATTAATTCAAAAATCTTGTGCACCAACTCCGTCACGCTATGTGGATCGAAAAGTAAAGCGGCGTGGGCTGTTGTTTCAACAAGGGTGGCGGTGCGACTGGCGATGACAGGTGCGCCGCAGGCCATCGCCTCTAACGGCGGCAGGCCAAAACCCTCGTATATTGAAGGATAGATAAACCCGCGGCAGGAAGCGTAAAGCGAACGAAGATCTTCATCGTGAAGGTAGCCGGTAAAAATAATGCGGTGACGCGCGGGCGAACGCTCAACCGCTGTAAAGAGTGGGTCACTTAACCAGCCCCGACCGCCCACGATGATTAATTGAATTTTGCTTTCAGGACGCGCTCTTAATACCTCTTCGAAAGCACTAACTACAACGGATAAATTTTTCCGTGGCTCTACTGTTCCGACCGTCAGAAGAAACTCGTCTGAAATCCCAAGCCTTGCACGCACTTCTGCCGTTTCGTGAAACTCCAATGGTCGGAAACAATCGCGCGCGGCTTCGGGTATGGCAAACACTTTCTCCGGGTTTACCCTGAGGTGTTCGCAAACTTCGCGCCGCACAGTTTCAGTAGGCGTGATGATGGCATCGGCTGCGCGGACCATGACGGGCATCCGCCGCCGAGCGCGCCACGCACTTCGTCGGTGATGCGTTTCCGGGTGAATGAGAGGAGACAGGTCGTGAATCGTTAAAACTGTTGCGCAGGGCCGCCATAAGGGGATCTCATAGTTTGTGCCGTGGAAGAGCTGGAGATTGCTGGTTTTTATGTAATGCGGAAGTCCTGCTGACCACCAGTGTCGTGCCAGTACTCCGACGTTTACGCGCTGAAGTTTCAGATTAGTTGGAAGTTTGGGTCGAGTGGCATTGCCAGAAACGTCCATCTCTGGATATGTGGAAGGGTAAACAAATTCAAAATGGCTTGCTGATTCTATGTCCGCGAGTGCGCACGCGAGCTCGAACGTGTAATGGCCAACGCCGGTTTTGGGCGAGGTCAGCGGAAGTCCATCGAGTCCGATATTCATTTTTAGCCCGTTTCCCGAGCAACCCCGGGGACAAGTCTCTCTTCTCACTTGCAAGGATAATGGCTAATCTGCGCTGCACGGAAATTCCAGCCCCGATTGACGCGCTTTGGGGCGAGAGGTTAGACTTTACCTCTTGTCGGAAGGTAAGCAGCTAGTTGTGATTGACTTCTTTTCGGGACAATCCTTCCCTCTTTTAATTAATGACGCGCCAGGAGCATTAAGATGAGATTTGCTATCACATTGTTATTGACAGCTTTTGCAGCTGTGAGTGTCTCGGCGCAAGCTCCAACGTTGCGCATAGTAACCGAGATTCCCAATCTCCCGTCAGAACTCTACTATGGCAACATCAAGGTGAAGCCGCTGCGACTAAGGCCGGGCACGAACACGCCTATTACAATCAAGGACGCCGATTTCTTCGTCAACCAACAATACGTTGATTTCCTGAACCGTTTCCCGGACCAGAGTGGTTTTGAGTTCTGGACAAAAACGATCGAGAACTGCGGTTCCGACGCCGCGTGCATCGAGCATAATCGCATTAACACATCCGGAGCATTCTTTCTCTCGATTGAATTCAAGGAAACGGGCTTCCTGGTTGAGCGCCTATACAAGTCATCTTACGGCGAGGTGGAAAGAGACTCGACAATCGGCGGAGCTCATAAACTTAAGGTTCCGATCGTTCGACGTAGTGAATTCTTGCCAGACATGATGGAGATTGGGAAGGGAGTCGTGGTCCTTCAACCCGGCTGGGAGCAAGTGCTAGCCACCAACAAACAACTCTTCCTGAACGCCTTTGTCCAACGTCCTCGATTTGTCGCTGCGTATCCTGGAACGATGACAGCGGAGGAGTTTGTAAGGAAGCTAAACACCAACGCCGGAAATGTCTTGTCGGAGTCGGACATCGCTCACCTGGCCACTGAGCTGAGTGCCGGCAGGATGACGCGGGCGCAAGTCTTAGGCGCGGTGGCGGAAGATCCGGATTTATACTTGGCCGAGAGCAATAAGGCGTTTGTACTAATGCAATACCTTGGTTACCTGCGACGTGACCCGGATACTGGCCCTGATTCAGACTATTCCGGCTACGACTTCTGGCTGAGAAAACTGAACGCTTTCGGTGGGGATTTCCATACCGCCGAGATGGTCAAGGCGTTCCTGACCTCCAGTGAGTACTTGAACCGTTTTTAGCCGCCCCTCACTTTTTTCAAAAGGCTGGATTCAATTTCTGAGTCCAGCCTTCTTTTTTCCCACGGACAATGCGATAACCAGGCGCGCGTCGAGAATGCCAGTTGGCCTCTTCACGCGCTAAATCTTATATCTCGCAAAAGATCACTGTCCGAAGCGCAGCTCATACTCAAAGGAAGTAATGAAGGCCTTGACCATCTCCGCCTGGATATAGTTTCCATTGAACAGATTGAGCTTGGTGAGCCAGAAGTTGTAGCCCGCGTAATCCAGATTCAGCTCCGGTGGATCATTCG
>JBHENH010000113.1:9815-10168 GCA_046262135.1 Pyrinomonadaceae bacterium | reverse complement strand
CATTTTTCGGCGCTCTAACGACATTTCGTAGTCAGAGTTATCAATGCAGATGGCGATTTGGTGTTGCTGCTTCATCTCTTCTATCATGACTAATCCAAATACCTTTTGATCTTCATCTGGCGTTTGCCGATGCCGTGAGCTTCGTACCAATGCACCTCAGCTTGTCTTATCTTACCATTCTCGAGCAGAACTGTCGCAGTACCCTTCAGCTTGCGCCAGCGATCTTTTGCGTAATTGCGTTCCAGGAACTTCAACACGGGAATCGAATTCCTGATCGCAATGATCTCAACGTCCGATAGAGCTGACGATTTGAAAGTTGTCTTTCTGCATTCGACTACCGTGAGGTCGTAGTC
>JBHENH010000113.1:0-9776 GCA_046262135.1 Pyrinomonadaceae bacterium | reverse complement strand
TGGCATATGATGCCCGCGGCGGGAAGCGCGTTCGTGGCGCAATGCGGAAATATCAATCGGCGCAACAACGATTCTCTCACCTGGCCCTGGCGAGGCTTGTGCCAGCACACGGCCATCGTAATCCACAACCTGACTGCCACCAGGCCAGGAGTATGGTGGATAATGCTTGAGACTCGCGCCCTGATTTGCAGCCACCACGTAAGCAATATTCTCAAGCGCGCGGCAGCGGTTGACCACCGTCCACCAGTCCATGGGCTCGGTCGCTCCCCAGGGATCCATGTAGGCGGACACTCGTACCAGAATTTCGGCACCATTCGCGGCGAGCTGCCTGAGCGCTTCGGGGAAAAGCCAATCGTAGCAAATGGCGCAGCCGATCCTGCCAATCGGCGTATCCGCAACAGGAAACAGAGGCTCGTCGTAGCCTTCGAGATCGTGCGGGCTGGTATGGACTTCGTAGGGAATCCACGTATTCACCTTCCGATACTTGGACAGAATCCCATCTGGCCCGATCAGACACGTGGTGTTGAAGACGTGACCTGGCCACCTCGTATCCACTTCCAGCATCGAGCCGCTCTGAATGTAGGTGTTGTGCTCGCGCGCTTTCTGCTCAAGCCGCTCTGTATGCTCATTTGGAATTCTAATCGCGAGTTTCTCGATCAACTCACTAACAGTTTCGAAAATCGGGGCTGAATGAGCGAACTCTGGAAAGATCACGAGTCGCACCGGCAGAAAGGGCGCAGCCCCTACGACCGCCGAATCGATCATCGAAAGCATCCGATCGGTATTCCCGCGCATCGCCCGGCGATCGAGCGGATTCGGCATGTCTGTTTGGCAGACGGCCACCGAATATCGAATGTGTTCCATAACCAAACCCTCTTCGGTCATCCATTTTGGAAGCCGGGCATTGCCCGCCGCTTTAACTAACCATGAATTCAAGCAGAGCAATTCATTTGGAGTACCGGCTCAGCGTGCAGCGCTCTGCTTCGAAACGACGGTTACCTGTGGCCGTAATACGTCTCAATCGCCGGGACCTGCGATTTAACAAATCGAGTGTTGTACTTTTCGATGTAAGCGCGTCTCGCAGCCGTCATCGGATAATTCTCAGGCCTCGTGTACGGATACTTTGTCATTCTGTGGAACGGTAGCGGAGCAACCTGGTCGGGGCTCGCTGAATTGATATCCATCTCCTTGCTGAAACCATTCGCGTAAAGCAGGAAAGTGCGCTTCCAGCCAGCAGCCAAAAAAGGCAACCTTGTGGCGTCAAATGAAATCCTCAGTTCATCACCCGGCCGCGAAATCACAAACATATCATCACTTTGGGAGAGCAGTTCCAACACGTTGCCTTCGCGAGTGTAGTGCCCCGTCATAACTTTCCAGGGCGAAGTGAATGACACATGATAGTAGTCGTAGCCAAAGGGCTCGCGCCCATCGGGAGTCACCTCGCGCGAAAAACCTCGCCAGTTCAGGTCGGCAACAAGGGGATCGAGTTTGGTTACCTGAATTGGATTATCCTCTCTGGACGTGTCCACAAGAATTTGGTCCCAGTAAATCCGCATATTTGTGACGATGCGTACGTCACGATTACCGCTGAGAAACTTGCCTGTGAGATCAACCGTAACCGTTTGCGGACGCCCGACCGGAATACCGATGTTATCGATTACCGTTCGCCACCTGCCGCTCTTGTCCTTCACTTGCAGTGCCGGTGGTCTCAATGTTTTACCCGCTTGCGATGCAGCAACGTTGTCGCTTGACCAGGCATAGTCAGTCCAACCGGTCAACAACAACAGAGTCCTGTCCAACGTCCGATGTCCAATGCCCAACGTCCGATGTCCAATGTCCAACGTTTGTCTATTGATACTCGACTGTGTTAGGCGGACTTTGGACTTTTGACTTTGGACTCTGGACTCTCCTCGGGGAAGCTCCAACGTCAATATGTGCTCTTCCGCATAGCCGCGAATACGGTCAAGGCGGAAATCATCTGGATAGCGGCGATCCAATTTCGCGATGCGGTCCAGCACGTCGCGCCCGTGATCGTCGAAGGCGCTTAGCGGTGGCCTAACTCGATTTGTAACAAAAAGCTTGAAAAACTTGGGTGGATCGGTCATTCCTTCGTGCGGATAGACTTCCGTGGCTGCGGGATGCGCAATCGCTAAGAGCCGGAGCCGATCCACATAGGTGGCTTCTTCAAGCTCGTTCGTAACCCGAATTTCAAACTTGCCGTTTTGCTCTTGCAACTGATCATCGCGAATACGCACGTACTCATCTGGGTCAGGTGTGTTGTAGCGGCCGGCCTCTTCGAAGTGGCCCATCTCGCCGCCACCCATGAAGTCGGTAACAAACTCAAACTGCCTGCCGTTCCAGGTGTAAAGATAAGGACAAGACGATGGTTTGCGGTCGAGTTCGGTGACGTTCAGCGTGATCGAATGGCCCTGGCGCGCGGTTGCCGATGTCGCTATTTGCGTCTCCGCTTGCACAATTCCCGCTGGCCACAACACACGCACAACGTCCGGCGACTGGCGTTTACCCAATCCGAAGATAATATCCGCAGGCGCAGGCGCCGGGCTGGCCGAATAAATCTCGAGTTTTTGTGACAAACTCCCCGCCCGCATTTCAATCTTCGCTTCCACCGCGCTTCTATTGCTGACTCGGCCTTTGAGATTCACCCGAATCGAATGATTACGATTACCACCGTCATTGCGCAATACGCGCAACTCGCCGGCGGCTCCGCGGACGATCAAGTCGATATCGCCATCGCCATCGAGGTCCGCCGCTGTCAGTCCACGGCCCAATACGACAGCGCCCTGGGCTAACTCTTTTGCTAAGGCGAACTCGCTCACGTCCACCCAGTCGTTACCAAGGTTGCGCCATATGCGCACGCTTCTCCTTGAAACGGCCACGAGATCAAGCAGGCCGTCATTGTCGTAATCCAAAAACTGCGCTGAAGCAGCCAACGCTCCCCCAATGGGACCCGGCTTAAAGATAAACCTGCCCCGGCTATCACTCATCGCAAACAGGCCTCCCACCGTCGCCCCAGTTACACTCTCTGATTTTGGAAGGTCGGTTAGATCGGAACTAAAGAAGAAATCAGTGTACCCATCTTTGTTGATATCGCCCGCAGCCACGCAGGTATAGTAACCAGGTACGTCTAAACCCACGTTGGGCGTTACATCACGAAACGATCCATCGCGCTGATTGCTAAAAAGTTCCGGTGCTGCGCCATAGTTGACGACAAGCAGATCAACATCCCGGCGGTTGTCGTAATCGGTGGGCACGACTGCGACAGCATGACCTAATGAACCGGCAACTTTGGCTTTTACGGTTATGTCCGTGAACGTAACGCCGTTGTTGCGCAGGAGCATGTTGGGGGCGCCTGCAAAATCGGCCGGAAATTTAATGGCTCCCCTAACGCGACCGGTCTCAGAAGCTTTAAGCGCCTTAGTTAGGTCGGCCAGGCCCGCAATGAAGATATCCAGATCTCCATCGTGGTCCACATCAACGAAAGCGACGGACGAAGGCAGGAAGGAATACACGGGGATTCCCATCTCGGCTGTTACATCAGAAAATTTACCGTTTCCATCGTTGTGATAGAGCGAAACGCTGCCGTAACGAATCACGAACAGGTCTGGCTTGCCGTCATTATCATAATCACCTGCCACTGCACCGACTCCGACGCCTTTGAATTTTTCGCTAATACCACCTAAGTTCCCCGTCACATCAATAAACCTGCCAACATTATTTCTATAGAGGCGTTGTGAGGTTGGGGTAACAACAAACAGATCAAGATCACCATCACCGTCGTAATCAAGTGGCGCCAGATTGCCACCCAGGCGAGCGGCGATCTCGTGTTTAATCAAGTCAATCCTTGTCGGGTCGCTCATGTCGCCAGGTTTCAGGATCAGGCCTAAAATGTGCTCAGCTGAGGGCAGTAGTCCGGAACCCCTCGGATCCGCTAGTGTCGGCAGCATGACGGCGGTCGCATCAACGAACTTCACATCAGGCGTGACGCGATCGAGGAGTTCTGGCTCCGCGCCAGTTGAAACAATTGCTTCTGCATATCTTCCCTGCTCAAGATAGTTCGTGCCGAGGCTCCGACCTGCGCCGCTCTGCCTAAACTGCTGAAAGCGCTGGATGAGTTGCTGACCTTCTTCTTTGGCACCGGTGCGCGCCAGCAATAATCCCAGGTTATAAAGTGCCGTCTCGTTGTAGGGCTCCGCTCTAATTGCTGTGCGAAATGCGGCAACTGCCTCCGAATACCTTTTCTGCTGAACGTAGAGCTGGCCGACATTGATATTCGTTGCCGCATCGTTCGGATCGATTGCCAGCACTTTTTGAAACTCCGCGAGCGCATCGTCTATGCGGTTTTGCGCTCGTGCCGCAAGACCAAGCATATAGTGAGGATGTGGCCCCTTGGGAATCTGAGCAGCCACCTTTTGCGCCTCTCTAGCCGCACCAGTAGAGTCCGATAGGTAATACAGCGCGATACTCAAGTTGATGCGCGCTATGGTTAGATTCGAATCAATCTCCAACGCGCGACTGAACGATGCCGCAGCCTCTTTCGCGTCGTACTGCTCTAGCAAGGCGACGCCGAGATTATTTGCTCGGTAAGCCTCCTCGCGCCGGGCAAAGGTCAAAGAGTTTTCCGCGGCTTTCTGTTCACGCTGAGATGACCGAACGATTGGATTGCTCGGTAAAACTGCAGTGAACAGGGACAGGATGGTTAGGTGAATTAGAACCCGGAGACGCGCTGAATTCATGGGATCCTATTTTGTACTAACCAGCGAGCAATCCAGAAACAAAGCTGCTGCCCCATCTCATATAGAGATTACGAGGAGAGCGCTGGCTAGTCTTGAACCTGCGCTGGATGCTATTTCGCGGCAATTACGGCGTAGTCTCTTCCGCTGTAAAGACGGATGCTATCAACGTTTTTGGTCATCATCAGAGGGCGCGGTCGCTTCATCGTGTTGTCTCTTGTTGTGGAAACAGAGAGGATCTTAACGCCGGCAAGATCGAGAATGTTGAGTTTTCCGTCATTTGAAAAACCAAATCCGTAAGCACCGGTGCCCAGGTCAGAGCCATTAATTGTGATTGGTGAATCGGTTATCAGAAAACCTTCATACTTGGCTCTTACTTCAGCAGCGTATCCGGAGGTGTCGACGAGTCCTGCGATGACATAGCGAGCGCTCCCGAAGCGGGCGCCCGCTGAGTTGCGCATCTGCGTAGGCGCGCTCAAACCCTGAAAATAGAATCCGGGTGGCACTACGCGCGCGAGTTCTGCGCTCGTAAGCACGACTGCGCGGTCCTGAGCCACCACTGATATTGGCAATACCCAAGCAACAAAAAGTGCAGCGGCGCACCTGATCGAGAACTGTCTCCAGTTTTTCATAAAGAGCCTTCCCTTCCGCACCGATCGCCAAAGAGTCTACTCTAGAGCATCTATTATCTTACATCTTTCTCCTAAAAAGGAATGCGAGTATCGCCTCGACGCGGGCAGCCCACGCACGTTCATGGTGTTCACCTTTTGGCTTCGAAATACTTCAAATCTTTTCCCAGCTTCCAGCCTTTTTTCACGAGCGTTTCCTTCAAGTGCCGCGCATCGTTAACAGCCTGTCCCGCTTCTTCCGTTGCGTCCAATGTCCAGTTGCCTTGGCGTAGCTGGAGCGCGGGCATCTTGCCCGCAACGAGCGCCGCAGGCGCGAATTTGCGCATGGATAGAGTCAATCTTGAATGGAAGTGATCTTCTTTAACGAGCCCCAAGTTCATAAACTGCCGTTTGCGGATGATAGGCCTTCCAATCGAACCAATAGTCGTTAAGAACGGCCACTTTCTTCAATTGTCGCCCAGTCAGCGCACCTTTTATGGCACTACCTGCGAAGCTCCATGTGCTGCCAGTTTCAGCATCAGCGAGAGATAGTTCAGCTACATGCGGTTTGACAAAGAATTCCAGCTTGCGCCCATCCACTACTCTCTCGTAGGCGCGCACGGATCTCTTGTCATCACCGAGGACGAGGAGGATTGGAATCCCGCCGACATCATCGATGATCGGACTATGCCTCACTAAGGCATCGAAGGGATAGGCTTTCGAGGCTCCGTTGACCGTAACCCCCACAACGAGTGTCCGAGGCTCAAGAGATTCATCGAGCGTAAACGACGTCGCTACGGGCACCGTGGCCATACGCTCCTCCCAATTGGCCGGAGCATACTTGCCTGCCCTGGCTATCTCTTCATCAGGTCGCAGAACTCGCCCTTGAGGTTTCTCTCGCTTCCAAGTCGCGAACGTCAGTTCATCATGAAACACGGGTGTCAGACGTTGGCCTTTGAGCGGGCCGAGAATCGCTTCACCAGTGACTTGTTGCCACCATGATCCCGTTTCCTCGTCGCGCATGATGAAGTTCTGATTGTTGATACCTGCGAGTTGGAAGTGAAGTTGCCGCCCGTCTACTGTTGCCTCCCACACCAGACCGGTGTGACAGAGCGTTCAATAGGTCGCGACTATCGGGGTACCGCCGACGATGTCCTGCACGATGTGGTGGTAAGCCATCAGCCGTACCGGATAAGCCGCGGCTTCGTGGTTCAGTTCTATTGCCATGACAATGTCGTTGTCCGCGACGTGTCCAGCTTCGCTCGTCTTTGCGTATGCCGCATTAGCAAGAGGATTAAACAACCACTCGAAATGATTCTGCCGTGCAAACCACGTGGCAGCCAGTACAGGCACGAGCACGATTATCAGTAGCGCTTTGCGCCACCAGCGGCGGGAGCTTCGCCACAGCCACACCACCAACGTCAAAGCTGCTGCTGCAGCAATTAGAGTCAGCACAGGAGACCAGCGCCGCATTGCATAGGACAACTCCAGACCGCGCTGAGATTGCGGTCTAAAAGGTTGAATGATCCAAACCGGAAGAAGAACCAAGGCTAGAGCGACCACTGCTATCAGCAGCAATGTTAGCCATGCTACTTTGCGACTCAGGATGCTACGGCTGTTGCTGGTTTCCATAATTGCCCATATCGATGCTGGAGATTGGGAAGGCCCGGGAATCAGTGTCCGTGGACGGATGCTGCGAAAACTGTTCGCTGACTCGTACTGGAAAAGAGAAATCTAAAGACTCTTCATTCCGTGGTGAGTCTCGGGGCCTTGAAAACTCGCGCTAAGATGAACGAATCGGTTTGGACTCGCAATATCGCGATTCAAAGCCGGCGCAAACTTGTTCGCTTGCAGATTAGGGCCGCGGTTCGATTACATCTCGTCCTAGCCATTCTCGCAATGGCTTCGGCACGATGATACCGCCGTTCTCTTGTTGAAATTGCTCGACGATAGCTGGGAGAAGCCGGCTCGTCGCCAGACCAGAGCCATTCAGAGTATGGATGTACTCCGCCTGCTTTTTCCCCTTACGCCGGAAGCGCATGTTCGCACGCCGCGCTTGGTAATCACGCGCCCAAGAAACGGACGAAACCTCTTTATAGGTATTGATGCTTGGAATCCAGACCTCGATATCATAAGTGAGCGCCATTGCGCTGCTAGCGTCCTTAGCCGCCAGCATGGTCGTCCGGTAGTGGAGGCCAAGATCTTCCATCAACTTCTCTGCCCTACGGATGAGTTCTTGCAGCGCGGTTTCAGCTTCCTCAGGGGTAACAAATTGGAACATCTCCACCTTGTTAAACTGGTGACCGCGGATGGTTCCTCGTTCCTCCGTACGGTAACTTCCACTCTCTCGACGATAGCATGGTGAATATGCGAAACACTTAATCGGCAGTTGATCGACGTCGAGAGTTTCGTCGCGGTAGATGTTGAGAATTGCCGTTTCGGCCGTAGGCAGAAGGAATCGCTCGCGTTCATTGCCGTCGGTGCGCAGGTGAAATACGTCATCCTCGAACTTGGGGAATTGTCCTGCTGCAAAACCACACTCATAGGTCAGGAGATGCGGCGTTAGCATAAACTGGTAGCCATCTTTGAAATGTTCACGACAAAAGTAGTCGAGCAGCGCCCATTCGAGTGCCGCGCCCAAGCCTGTATAGATCCAGAAGCCACTGCCGCCGAGCTTTGTGCCGCGATCATAATCAATGAGACCAAGACGACGGCAAATCGCTACATGGTCGATTGCATTGGACAGGGGCTCGGGCTTGTTGCCCCAGACCTTAATGACCTGGTTGTTTTCCTTACCGCCTGGCGGCACGCGCTCGTCTGGGATATTCGGCAGTTGCGCCAGCAGTTCTTCGAGACGATTGTCAGCGCTTGAGAGTCCTAGTTCAAGTTGCGCGATCTTATCGTTGACCGCACTTGCCAATGCTTCGAGCTCAGAAGAATCCTTTCCTATTGCCCGCGCCTTACCGGTTGCCCGGGACAACTCATTGCGCTTCGCACGCTCGGCATCAACTGCCGTTAATAAAGTACGGTAGCTCCGGTCGAGCTCCAGTATTTCGCTGAAGTCTACATGATCCATCCGTTTCAACAAGGCTGAAGTAACTTTATCAGGATCCTTCCTGATCAAATTGATATCTAACATCGTTTCCTTTTTTGCCAATTATGAGTGAAATATATCCGTTGTTATGGAAGCGTAAGTTCACTACTGCCGTTCTTCACCTCGGAAGTGAATGAGTTGAAAGGGCAACCAAGCTTCTTCCAGCACCTCAATGCTACCTGACTACAATGCTAGGCGCGAGTAAGATCATAGCTGGCAGCACAGACGATCAAAAACCGCTAGTGACCCGCACTCTGACCGCGCCTCCGCCCTCGGGTCGAGACAAGCGCGGGCAGATACAACGTCGGCAGGTGAGATTGACGCGAAATTGTCCGTTGGAACAAGGCGATATTAAAACCGCACCTCGCCGCAAGTTTGTATTGAAAAAGTTGGCAGGCAGATTGTTCGGGGCTGATTGCGCTCAAGCTACTTGGGAGGTAATGGTGGGGAGCTGTGGAAAGGGTCCCACTCTGTGCTATTCCTGCTAGTTCGGTATGGCTACGTCATAAACCACGACACAAAACTCTTTTTATATGTGCGCGTTCGTGACGGGGTTTCGGCGAGCTTTGCAAAACGCTTGGACGAAACACGGCGAAATCACTCCGCGAATCGCCTACTACCGAATTATTTATCGGAAACGCCGTCGCCGTCAAAAATGGCCAGAGTTTGTATCGGTTGCGGTTCGCCATAGATAAAATCATCCATTGCCACAACATCAGCGCCGTTCCTACCGTTAAAATGTCCGCCTGCTAAACCGACCGTGCCGCTTGTGATTTGACATTTTGAGATACGTTCACCCTCGTTGAATGAAACGCCGATAAAAGAAAGTCCTCCCGGCGCGGCGGCTGGTGCCAAAATCCCACCGCCAAGAAGACCACCGGCGGCATCAAAACAGATGATGCGAGCGTTGCCGGTCGTATCTACATCGGTAAAAACAACGCCGAAGCCGCTGACTGTTGCCGGAGTAGTTGATCCCGCAGCAAAGAAATTGATAGTCAGAATATTGCAGGAATTGGGGAATACGGAGATGACTGTAAAGAGTCTTTGAGCGGAAAACGTCGTGAAAGAATTGGTATAACTTGCGTCAATCTCGCCAAAACGCACCGGAATGCCGCTTGCCGCAGTTGAACTGACTCGGAATAGTCCGTTGGAACAAGGCGCTGTAAAAACCGCCCCTCGCGGCGAGTTTGTATTGAAAAAGTTGGCAGGCAGATTGTTTGGGGAAGACAGGGCATCCGGCACTCCGTCCCAATTGATCTCTCGTCTGCCCGTAGGAAAAGTCTGCGCCACGTTTGGATTCAATGGTCCAAGATCGTTGCGAAA
>JBHENH010000112.1:4411-10189 GCA_046262135.1 Pyrinomonadaceae bacterium | reverse complement strand
ACCGGCAACTTTGGACGGAATCAAGAACTAGCTTGATTTTGGCATCCATTGGCTACCGCCAATGGTTCTGTATTGGTGGCCACCTTAATTGAACAGCTGAGCCCCAACGGACTTTAAGCGAATCCTGCCAAATCCGATTACGATGCTGGTTGCACTTCCAAGTTGAATCTGGAAATGAAAAATAACAAATGGAAATCTCCTTTTGATCGCCGGTCCTAAATAGGTACTCCAATAATCCATGGAAGATCCCCTCTCGATAGAGCGGCGCGCGTCGCATATCAGACTCCTGCTGATGGATTGCGATGGTGTTCTTACTGATGGGCGATTGTGGCTGCTGCCAGACGGCACCGAACAAAAAAGCTTTCACACGCATGACGGATTAGGTCTGGACTTACTTAATCGCTCGGGTCTTAAATCCGGAATAATTACGGGACGAAACTCGGAAGCCGTTGCCCGTAGAGCGAGCGAGTTAGGCATCGAGTACGTTCGCCAGGGCGCTCCATGCAAGATCAAAGCATTCGAGGAAGTATTAAAGATTGCCGGTGTCGAAGATGATGAAGTCGCTTTTGTGGGAGATGACCTGACAGATATTCCGCTGATGCGCCGATCGGAACTCGCGGTCGCCGTAGCTGACGCGGTTGCAGAGGCTCGCTCCGCGGCCCACTACATTACACGTGCGAAAGGTGGACGCGGCGCGGTTCGCGAGGTCGTTGAGTTAATCCTGAAATCGCAAGGACGCTGGAATGATTTGATTGAAGAGTACGTGAAGTGACGGCCGGTATGAAGTTGACCTCAGGTTGAAGATTTCTATTTTTATTTTTCAGTTGCCATTCGCATTTCACATTTGCCTTCCGCGCATCGCTTGCCGCCACCATGCTGAGCTGTTTCGTTGACACGAGCGTTCCCGTTAATTATCTTTTCAAACCTGAAGTGTTGGAGTTTATGATTAGTCCTTCGGTTCATCCTGGCTCATAGCGGGCGTAACTCAATGGTAGAGTGTCGGCTTCCCAAGCCGGATGTTGCGGGTTCGATCCCCGTCGCCCGCTCCATTTTCAATTCTGGGCCGGACTACTCGCGTTAGCGCGTAAGAATGTTTAGCCGGCAAAGCGTCTAGCCCCTTGGACGCTAAAGCGTTGGCCGTCTTCGTGCGCCTTATATTTACTCGTGGCCGGAAATCCTACGAAGCTGAAGCAAACCGCGAGAAGGACCGACGGAATCGTCAAGAGTCGATCCCGGCGGGGAGTGAGAAGCGTTTACCAGTTCGGTCAGAGTGGAGCACCCGCTGCGGTCAAAATTACTGTTTTTGGTCAGCCTGCGTTATTTTATTACGATCTACAGTCCCCGCATTCAGTCAAATTTCACACTTATTCCTGCCTCCATTTTCAGGGTCTCCGGCATACGCTTCGCTATAAGATGACGGCGGGCCGATATACTGGCGACAAGATCGATTACTGAGGTCATGCTGAATACTGAGCTTCCAATGAAAGATTTACGCGACCAGGGCGACGCGCAAAGCAATGGTTTTCGTAACTCCGGGCATGCCGTGGATCTTCAATCGGGAAAACACGACTTGCACGTTCGTCCGATGTTGTCCGGTGAAGAATCGTTTGTGCTTGAAGCATTGACCGCAAAGCCGCTGCACAACGTAATTGTTATTGGTTTGATTCTGGATAACGGCCTTGAGAGCGCAAAGAATCGCGGCATTTGTTACGCATGTTTTGCAGAGGACAGACTCGTGGGGGTCGCTTTGATTGGCCATCACGTCCTGTTAAGTGGAAGCCCTGAAAGTTCAGAGGCCTTTGCGGACATCGCCGTTCTAAATCATTCTTCTGAGGTCAAAGTGGTTTTGGGTGAGCAACCGCTCGCGGACGTATTTTGCCATCGCTTCGAAGCGGCTTCGGGACCTCGCGTTATTCATTCAAATACCGATCATTTATTGTTGGCATCCTTTGGAGTCGAGTGCGATAAGGACCCCTTTGTAAATTTGAGAAAAGCTTTCCGCGAAGAAGCTGAGGCGATCGCAAAGATAAACAGCGGCGCATTCATGGAACTATACGGCATTAACCCGGAGACAATGGACCGCAACGGATTCCGGCGGCGCATTTTGGGTCGTGTGGAGATGGGGCGCATTTGGGTACTCACTGATGAGAGCGGCATCGCCTTCAAAGCGGACGTCGTGAGTGCCACCCCGGACGCTGTTTACCTGGAAGCGATAGTGACCCGACCCGAGCTTAGAGGATCCGGCGTGGGAACCCGCGCATTTCAGTCGCTCTGCGCGAAACTGTTAATGGACCATAAGGCCGTGTGCCTCCTTGCTGACTTGAAGAACCAGCGGGCGATTTCGTTCTACCTAAACATCGGGTTCACGCCAGCCGCGTTTTACCGCCTTATTCGCTATCTGGATTGATTGCATTTCTGAGGCTCAGGTTGCGCGTTCTGCTTCGACCCGGCCGCTATCGCTGGCGTATTTTTTCCCGAGGTAACGCGACACGTCTTCGCTATCATTGTTTACCGTGTGCAAGGACATACACGGCTGTGGGTCGAAGAAAATAGAACGGCGAGCGATCCGTTGGGTCGTAGAATGACGTTGCGTCTTACCGCATCGGGTTTCTAACTCACGTTTTCGTCAGGGTTGCTGCCAGCGGGGATCAGCTGGAAAAGAATTCTCAGGAGAAGGTCGTCATTAATTGGATCGAATATCAGGATGGGTCGGTGTGGCAGCGCAAGGACTGGAATGTGAGCGAGATAAAGGTGGGTTACGAACGCGCGCTGCGAACTCCCTGGGGCTGTGAAATGTGCAGGCCTCTTTAGTTTTTCCTTGACCGTGCTCATCTAAAAGGCGAAATCCGTAAGCGTCCGTGGAACGCGCGACGTGAACCTCGGAAGGTGACTGCGAGCACTTGTCGGAACGATAAACGGTGAGACTTGAAATGATCCTGCGACCACGAACGCGGTCGCTACCTTTTGCTCTTCTGAATTTTTCGACCCACCGCGCTCGTATATTCTGCCGGTGCCACATCTGATGATGAACGGCGGGTTACGATCACGCCTGATATTCAAAGCGAGCCACGTCAGACTCACCGAGGATGACCGTGTCTCCAGAGCTCAATGTTGCCTCAATAACACGTTGCGAACGCGGATCGTTAACAAAGGTGCCGTTGCGCGAATCCTGATCTTCTATCTTCACCAATCCCTCCCGAACCCCAATCCAAAGATGGCGTTTTGAAATTCGCGGATCGGAAACCACAATTTGAGAGAGGCTGCTTTCGCGTCCGATGTAAGATCCCTCGGGATTAACATCGAATTGCTGACCCGCAAGTACGCCTGATGTAAACCTGATCGTGCCATAACTGACGGACGGCGGGGGTTCGCGAGGAATGGCCACTGTGCGCGTTGGATCGAAATCACCGGCCTCCGGCGAGGAAACCGCTGGACGGTTTTGGAAAGGGCTCGATGTATTTTGTCCAGCAAGGGAGGAAGACCCCACCCCGGAGCCCGCCGCAGGAATATCTATAGGCAACGCCGCGTTCACAGACGCCTCGACTCCTCCGGACATTGCCAGAGCTGAGTTGGCGGCAGCTTTTTGTGCTTTGCTTCGTTTGCGAGAAATAAAGAATATGGTCAAACCCACACCGACGATAACCACTATGAAAAACAGAATTACCAGAACGACGGCGAGAATAATCCACATCGAATTATCAGACGCTATTTCTTGAAGTGCGAGACCCACGAAGTTGTCATTCATTTTTGTCGCTGCTCCTTGAGAACATCAGTCTTCGACTGATTCCGCGCTCATATTAGCCGAAGGCATCCAATGTTGAATAAGTTCCGAGGCGTGTTTCCTTGATTCTATTACCAGATGTGACGCTGCTTCTAGTGGAAATCCCGCCCAAAGTCAATGGTATTTCCGGTGAATGCTGGTCCTGTTCCGGCCTCCGCCGCGTACGGTAATTGAACGAAGAATGGCCTAACGCGTATCGTTTATCGGCAACGCGCAGTTTTATAGTTTTTAATTTTAGCCAACAACGACGATTCCAAAGGCCTCTCAACTCATATATGTCGCTGGCACGTTGGTTGCCCAAAATACTTAAGAACCAGAACCAGTTAGGAGGATCGAAACGTGAGCAACAAGCTTTTGATTTGTTTCGCCATCGCTACACTCACTGCGGCAGGCAGTAGTTGCACCACCGCTGACAATGCCAACACGAACGCGAACGCGGCAGTAGCGACTAATACAACGCGCCCCGGCCCCGACGACTCTGAAATCACGACCTCAGTGGATGCTAGTGGAGTCAAGACCGAAACTCGGGTATTTCATAACAACCCGCGAGTTTCAAAGGTCGTCGTGACCACGCGCGATGGTAAACGCACGACAACAGTCTACGCTCCAAGCGGCGAGTCCAGGGACCTGAAGAGTGAAACAGAAGACGCGCTTGTCGCCACAGGCGATGCGATTGCCGACGGAGCAGGTTTTGTGGCCGGCAAGACGGTAGAGGGTGTGAAGGCCGTCGGCGAAGGAGCTAAGACAGTTGGATCGAAAACGGTAGAGGGCGCTAAAACTGTCGGCGAGAAAACCGGTGACGTAGCTAAGACCGTGGGCCAAAAGACGGCCGAAGGAGCAAAGAAAGTCGGTGAAAAGACCGTAGAAGGTGCAAAGAAGACCGGGTCTGCAATTAAGAAAGCAGTCACACCGTAACAACCTGAACGATCCAGGCAGATGAATGGGGGCGGCATAAGGGGCTGCCCCCTTTCGTTATCCAGCGCGTTAGAGCGCGCGTATCTCGTAAACAATTTGCTCATGCGGCCTCTTCTCTGTGCCTCGGTGTGGATTTATTCAGAAAACACTGACCAGGGAGTTACAGAGTTCCACAAACCGCGCTCAGAGAATTCGAATTACGCACCAGCAACCCGGCCAATGATCGTTGCAGCGCATCAATGTTATACTAAGGCCGCACAAGAAAGTTTTTGGTAGCGGCTATGGCAGACACAACGCGTTTCACCATCATCTGTCCGTGCTGCGAAGCGACGCTAACCGTCGATTCGCAGACAGGCGCGCTTATCTCCCATGAAGAAAGAAGCAAGCCCCTCGCTTCTTTCGATGAGATGGTAAAGGGACTTGATAAGCAAAAACAGGTGCGCGAGCAAATCTTTGCCCAGGAACTAAACTCGATGAAGGACCGGGATCGCATTCTGGAAGAAAAATTTCAGGAAGCGATGAAACGAGCCGATAAGGATAAAGACAAACCTTATCGCAATCCTCTCGACCTGGACTAAACTTAAGACCTACGGCCCGGTAACTCTTGTTAACCCTCATAGTTCCCAAACTGAACCACGTTGTGCCGGCCGTAAAGCATCGTCTTCCCAATTCATCTCTGGAGTCACTTATGAGGCATCGCAAAGCTTTCACGTTGTTATGGTTCGCCCTGTTATTGATGATCACTTCCGGCCTCAAAAACCAGTGTCTGGGCCAGGGCACAATCCCACGGATTAATTTTCAGGAAAAGACACTTGCTAACGGAATGCGCGTGATAAGCGCTGTGGATCATTCCAGCCCGACCGTTGCCATTCAGGTTTGGTATCACGTGGGTTCGAAAGATGACCCTGCCGGACGCAGCGGATTTGCGCATTTGTTTGAGCACATCATGTTTAAGGCCACAAAGAACATGAAGTCGGAGATGATGGATCGTCTGACGGAGGATGTAGGCGGTTTCAACAACGCTTCTACGTGGGACGACTTCACCAACTACTACGAAGTGGTGCCGTCAAACTATCTGGAAA
>JBHENH010000112.1:0-4401 GCA_046262135.1 Pyrinomonadaceae bacterium | reverse complement strand
GGGTTTAATAATGCGTTCACGAATCCTGACGTGACCGTATATTATGAAGTCGTCCCCTCAAATTATCTTGAGACATTGCTTTGGGCCGAGGCCGATAGGCTTTCAGGACTCACTGTTGACGAACCAAACTTTAAATCTGAACGTAGCGTGGTGCAGGAAGAATACCGGCAGAGTTATCTCGCGCCACCTTATGGGATGCTGCAATATTTGATCGAGCAGCAATCTTTTATGGCCCATCCCTATAAAAGGCCCACCATCGGCAGCATCGAAGATCTCGAAGCGGCGTCACTCGAGAACGTTCGCGCGTTTCACAGTACTTTCTATCGCCCTGATAATGCCACGTTAGTTGTGGCAGGGGATTTCGATCCCAAACAATTTGATGCCTGGGTTGAAAAGTATCTCGCACCTATCGCCAGGCCGCCGGTTCCGCTGCCGCGCGTGACAATCAAAGAACCCGATCGCACTGCAGAACGGCGCATTACGCACTACGCTCCAAACGTGCCCCTTCCAGCCGTCGCCCTCACATATCTTACTCCGCCGGAGAGGAGTGCAGATGCCGAACCTCTGCGTGTTGCTGCCACAATCCTGGGGCAGGGTGAATCGTCTCGCTTGTATCGCTCGCTCGTTTATGAGCAGCAGCTGGCGCAAAACGCCGATGTCACCCCAGATCTGCGAGAGGACGCCAGCGTAATCTATTTCGACGTTGTGCTTGCGAGTGGCAAGAAACCTGAGGAAGGCGAGCGAGCATTGCTGGCAGAAATCAAGAAGATTCAGGACACTCCGGTTACGCGCGCTGAACTCGACAAGGCTAAAAATCAACTCGTCACGAATGAACTTCGCCAGCGCGAAACGAACAACGGTAAGGCACTGGCGCTGGGCTCAGCCGCGGTCTTACTGGGTGAGACGAACCGTGTCAATACAGACCTCGCGAAACTTCAGGCTGTAACTGCAGCTGACATTCAACGCGTGATGAAGAAGTACTTTACCGTGAATAACCGCCTCGTGATTTACTATTTGCCCGAGTCGTCTAAACCAAACGCCACCAGCAAGAGCTTTAACAATCAACTTCGAACTTCACGAGACATGGGAGGGCAGGGAAGATGAAAGCCTTAAGACATCGGAACGCGTCAATGGTGCCTTCACTTTTCCAGATGGTCTGGCTGGGCTTCTTTTTGAGTGCTCCGTTAGCAGTGTATGGACAGCCACCATCGCCCCAGGCGACACCTCCGCCGCCCGCGCAACCTCGAACTGTTCAGTTTCCCAAGCCAGTCGAGCGGACGCTGACAAACGGTTTGCGTGTGATTGTTATTGAGCGTATTGGTACCCCTCTTGTTACGGCCCAGCTGTTTATAAAAAATGGCGGCGAAGTCGATCCACCTGCACAAGCCGGCCTCAGTAACATGTTGGCCGACCTTATCACCAAGGGCACTGAAATCAGGAGTGCAACGCAGATTGCGGAGGCGATTGAAGCTTTAGGCGGTTCGCTTTATTCGTCTGGACGATGGGATTCCAGCCGCGTGGGCGTCGATGTAATGTCTTCGAAGGTCGGCCCTGCACTGGAAATATTATCCGATGTCGTTCGTCGGCCTACGTTTAAAGAAGATGAGATAGAACGACTGCGGCAACAAACGCTCGATGACCTGACTGTTGAACTGGGACAGCCTGGCGCAATCGCGCGCTATGTCGCAGCTCGAGTAGTTTTTGGTGATGCACCTTACGGTCAGCCACTGAGTGGGACACCGCAGTCGATCGCCAGAATAGGCCGTAACGACTTTGTTAAATATCACAGCACTTATTACCGACCGGATAATGCCATCCTGGTTATTGGCGGCGACATCCGCCCGAGGAACGCTTTCAGCCTCGCTCAACGGTATTTTGGAGACTGGAAAAGGCCTGGAGCATCGTTGCCGCCAATGGTAGCGACCAAAACCGTTACCGCAGAACCACGCGTCGTAGTTATTGATAAACCGGACGCCGGGCAAGCCGCTGTGCTCGTGGCGCGAGCGGGAATCAATCGCCGGGACCCTGATTATTTTCGAGGCATTGTTGCCAACTCGGTGCTCAGTGGTTACTCCGGTCGCTTGAATCAGGAGATTCGAATTAAGCGTGGACTAAGCTACGGCGCCAGCAGTTTGCTGGACACGCGCCGGGAAGTTGGGCCGTTCATGGCTTCGGCCCAGACTAAGAATCAGACCGCAGCACAAGTCGCCGAGTTACTTCTCGGCGAAGTGAGCAGGCTGTCCACCGCACCTGTCCCGGATATAGAACTCACGCCCCGGAAGGCAGTTGTCATCGGTAACTTTGCGCGCAACCTTGAGACGGCGGCCGGTTTGGTTGCGCAGGTAGGATCCCTGGCTCTCTATGGAATGAGCTTCGACGAAATCAATCGCTACATTTCGAACGTGCAAAATATTAATGCCAGCGACGTTCAGCGTTTCGCGGGCTCACGGTTGGGTGCGAAAGAAATAAACATCATTATTGTAGGAAATGCGAAAGAGTTTCTTCCAGATTTACGCAAACAATACCCACAGGTCGAAGTGATTCCAGTTGCGGAAATGGATCTGAACACGCGCCTATTGCGCACAAAACCGCCAAGCGACTGAAGACGAATGATGAATGATGAATGTTGGTTTGTTCTTTGAATTTTGTGCTTTGATCCTGTTGCAATCTTGATTCGGCTGTGGGAATGAAAAAACAAAGTACAAAGTTCAAAGCACGAAGTTCAAAGTAAAAGCACTCATCCTTCCGCACTCATCATTCATCATTCCGCATTCATCATTCCGCGTTCATCAATGCACTCCAGCCTTCGTACATTCCTCGACCTGTTAACGCGAGAAAACCAAATCATCACAATTGAAGCTGAAGTCGATCCCTACCTGGAGGTGGCGGAGATTCACCGCCGGGTCATTCAACGGGGGGGGCCGGCCCTGCTGTTCAAGCGTGTTAAAGGTAGCCGTTACCCGGTAGTGACGAATCTCTTCGGAACGCAGCGGCGTATCGAGCTGGCCTTCGGTCCAAAACCGGAAGCACTGGTGCGTGAACTGGTCCAATTAGCTGAAGCCATGTTACCGCCGCGTCCATCAGAGTTGTGGAAGCATCGTGCGCTCGGGCGGGAGGTTTTCCGACTGGGAACGAAGAACACGACTCGATCTCCCGTTACACAGGTGATGGATCAACCCGCTCGTCTCAATGAGTTACCCGTGCTGACTACATGGCAGGAAGATGGCGGTCCATTTCTTACATTGCCCCTCGTGTACACCGAAAACCCAAATACCGGAAAACACAATCTTGGCATCTATCGCATGCAGGTCTACGACGGGCGATCGACGGGGCTCCATTGGCAAATTCAGAAAGGTGGCGGCTTCCATTATGTTGAAGCCGAGCGTTTGCGACAGTCACTTCCAGTGACAGTTTTCCTCGGTGGTCCACCAGCGCTAATGCTGGCCGCGATCGCGCCCCTTCCGGAGGACGTTCCTGAACTGGTCCTCGCGTCTTTGTTATGTGGCGAGAAGTTGAAAATGAGCAAGAATCCTCTCGGAGGACCACATCGCCTGGCTGCGGAAGCCGAGTTTGCGCTGGTCGGTCAAGCGAAACCCCACAAACGCCATCTCGAAGGGCCCTTCGGAGATCACTACGGATACTATTCGCTGGAACATGAATACCCCGTGTTTGAAGTAGACGCGGTATTTCACCGCCGGGATGCGATCTATCCTGCCACCGTAGTCGGCAAGCCTCGCCAGGAAGATTTTTTTATTGGTGATTATCTCCAGCGGTTGCTGTCTCCGTTGTTTCCGCTGGTCATGCCCGGCGTTCGCGATTTATGGACATACGGTGAGACTGGCTTCCACTCCTTGTGCGCAGCCGTCGTGCAGGAACGTTATGGCCGTGAGGCACTGGTTTCGGGGTTTCGAATCCTGGGCGAGGGACAACTCTCACTAACGAAGTTTTTGCTGCTGACTGACCAGCCGCAGGACCTTAATGACTTTCGGAAGCTGCTTGAGCATGTGCTGGCTCGCTTCAATCCGGAGACTGATCTGTTTGTGTTCTCCAATGTCTCAATGGACACGCTGGATTATACGAGTGGCAAAGTAAACGAGGGCAGTAAAGCAATCATGCTTGGTCTTGGCGAACCTGTCCGGGCTTTACCGGAGGAATTTCAAGGTGAATTGACGCGAGGTATTTCCCGGGCAGAGGTATTCTGCCGAGGCTGCCTCGTGTTACAGGGTGTCTCCTATGCGGAAGCTCCTGATCAGCCGGCCCGCATAGCAAAAGATCCCGCATTCGCAGAGTGGCCGCTTGTCATTCTGCATGACGACGCGAGCGTGGCGCGTTCGACGATCGATTTTCTGTGGTCTACCTGGACCCGCTTTGAACCTGCTGGAGACATACATGCTGCTGACA
>JBHENH010000111.1:10073-10374 GCA_046262135.1 Pyrinomonadaceae bacterium | reverse complement strand
TCACGGCACCGTCCGTAAGATTCAGACAATAGAGATCGCCGGCTTCAGTGCCCACGTAAATTTTCCCGTCAATGATCGTCGAGCCGCCCTCGACCGATCCGTGGAGAGGTTGTTTGTAAATCAGAGCACCATTGACTAGATCGAGGCAGTAGTAAAAACCGTCTTCTCCGCCGACGTAAACGCGCCCGTCAACGATTGCAGGCGACGAGTCAGTTTCGAAAGCAGTTTCGTATTTCCAAACCAGTGATCCATCTTTAGTGTCGAGGCAATAGATATGATTGTCCAAATTGCCGATCACCAG
>JBHENH010000111.1:617-10049 GCA_046262135.1 Pyrinomonadaceae bacterium | reverse complement strand
CGATCGCGTGCAACGGCCGCAGATGACTTGGCGGCGTCTCCTGTCTTATAACTCCAGATCACATTGCCATTGTTCGAATTCAGGCAATAAACTTGCGCGTCATTGGAACCAAAGTAAACTCGATCTTCAACGATCGCGGGTTGTCCAGGCCAACCCGCACCTGCCCACGAAATTTTGTGGAAGCGTCCGCTGGAAGATTCAGTTTTGAACTCCCACATGATTTGTAAAGGTCGGTTTGACCATGGACCAGTCCCGTAGAAGTTTCGCGCCGGATTTCCCAGCCAGGTCGGAATACTCGTGGGCGTTCGTATGGTGGAATGATCGATTTTCGTTTCGGCTACAGTCTCTTTGACGAGTTTGCCGCCACAGGAGCAAAGGAACAATGAAAGCGGCAGGATTAGACTCGACGGCGCAAAGCCCTTAAGAAATGGCAAGCCAAACTCGAGACTTTCTCAGGAGGAGAGGCCATGGGGAGGGTCTCCCTGTCACTAGCGGGAATGTATTCGGGCGAGTTGAAAGTATGAAGCTTTCACTCGTTCTTTCCCTGGAGTACGAGACTTATCAGTAAACACAGCCTGAACGCGAGTCGCCGACCGGGGCACCACAACCCTACCTATTAATCGGGCCGGTAGTCGGCCGGGTAGTCGGTCGGAGCTAGCCATTCGCCGCCATAAATTACTTCAGCAGCACCAGTAATGACAACCTCGCCCGTATCACTTTCGCCCTGCCAGTGTATTCGTGCCTTACCACCAGGCATGAGCACATCGATGCACCTTTCAGTTTCTCCTTTAATCATCGCGGCCACGGCAGCAGCGCACGAACAGGTGCCGGAAGCCATTGTCTCGCCAACACCACGCTCCCAAATCCGCAGCTCAATGGTTTTCCGATTCTTCACACGGATGAAAACCACATTAGTTCGATCAGGAAACTGCTCGTGAGTTTCAAGGTGTTTCCCTATTAGGCGCCAGTCGATCGTGTCAAAGTCGTCGACAAAAATGCAGCAGTTGGGATTGCCCATCTGTAGAGCTGTAACGGCGAATAGCTGGCCCGCGACTTCCAGATCGTAGTCGATCACTTTCTCCATCCGGTCGGACGTCGTCATCGGAATAGAGTCGGAATCAAACTTTGGCTGGCCCAGCTCAGAATCAAAAATATAGCGACCGGGATCACTATGCTCTCTCAAACTATATAGCTTGACGCCTGCGCGCGTTCCTAAGCGCAGTTGGTCGCCGGTCCACATTTGCCTGTAGTAAAGATAAGCCGCAGCGCATCTCGTTCCATTGCCTGACAGTGATGCTTCGCTGCCGTCCGGGTTAAATATCCGCACATTAAAGTCGGCGCTTTGATCGGCAGGCGGGGTTATCAGGGCAATGCCGTCTGCACCGGCCCCATAGTGACGATTACAAATGCGCTGTGAAAACTCGCCGGGCGAGTCGGCTGCTTCAAGTTCATCGGACTCGATAACTATGTAGTCATTGCCGAAACCGTGAAGCTTAATGAACGAAGGCGGCATGAGTGGAAGAAGCTATTCAGCTTTCGCGAAGATTTTTTTGAAACGTCGTGTCAAAGCGGGTTCGATTCCCATTAGGCGCAGGTAAACAGTTAACTGACCGCGATGATACATTTCATGAGCTACAGCAAAGCTTAAAAAGTCAAGCTTCGAGATTTCTTTTCCATCGAAGCGTCGCATACTATCTTTCAGTTGTTCCCCGCCTGCGCGAATACAAGCTTCAGATGTTTCCATACTGCTGCGAAGCAATTCAAGTAGCCCGTGCTTTTCTACAATTCCTCCAACTTCCGGAGCATACTCTTTGATATGGTCTGCAAACGATTGCCTCATCAAATTCGTGTCCGGCCGGCAAGACTCCCCAATAAGAGTCTTCTGCGATTCGACTATATGTTGCAAAAGTTCACCGACACTGCGCGTATCGGGCGTGGCGCGAAATGAGAACTGGTCGTCCGGGATTTGCGAAACTTCTTCTATCAATCCTGCTCGCACTTCTTTCCAGCCTTCAATAAGACGATCGACTGACATGGTTTCCTCCCTTTCAATGTATCAAACGCGCATCCAATACGGCGCGCTCCAAATCAAGTGCCGTAAATCACGCTGCGCGGCAAATAATCAACCACTGACTATGGAACGATTACTAATCCCCAGAACTCTTAGGATTGCCACGGTGTCGGCGAGTATTTAGTCGACCACTACGATTCGTTCATGGCTTACCTGAAAACGACGCTAACAATACCGCAATCGGATCTATGCAAAGTGATCTAACGTCAACATTCTCCTCATAATTGTTGACTATGATTGAAAACACGAGTTCCTCACCGGCGGCGTCACGCACGAAGCCTGAAAGACTGGAAGCGGAGCTTAGCGTTCCCGTCTTCGCGCGAAGATTGTTCTCAGCCGGCGTTCCTTTGAGGCGGTTTCTGAGCGTGCCGTCGATGCCGGCTATGGGCAAGGCATCGCGAAACGCGGTTGCATGCCGGTGACGTCGCATATAACTGAGCAACTTCACAGTGGCGTCCGCTGTGATCATGTCGCCTCGCGAAAGACCCGAACCATCATTCAACACCAGCGTAATGGGGTCTACGCCTGCTTCCCGCAAAAATGTTCGCACTACTTCAATGCCTGCAGCTTCGCTGGTTCGGTTCGGTAAAGACTCGGGTTTAACTGGTGGAGCTACGCCCAATGTTCGCAAAATAAGTTCCGTATATAGATTTTGGCTGGGTTTGAGAGTGTGTGCGGCCACTACACTGAGCGGGGGTGATGACATTGTTGTCAGTTCCAGTTGCATCGTTGATCCTGTTGACGATCCACCATTCGAACCAACTGGAACTACGGACGGCGCAACTGTTCTAGACCGTCCGGAGATCGTCACACCTTGCTGTGCAAGCGAGGCGCGGAGGAGATAGATAAACAAAAGCGCCGGTCGAGAAATGCCAATGCCCCCGGAGAAACCTCTATCATCGAGCGGGATCGAGCCGTGAAGTTCGAGTACGTCGGACGCCAAGCCTCGATAGATTGTAATGTCCCGCTTGGTTCCTCTAGGGCCTGTTACTACTCGGTTCGTGACAGTGAGCAGAGGATCGGGTGGACCAGTAGTCACCAGAGCCGGCACGCCGGGCTGGTTGCCCGGCTTAACAGACAAATCGAGTGCGTTATCATTGACAGTGAGCGAAGACACTTCAGCGCCATACCACCAAGTTAAATCATCCCACTCCCAACCTGAACCGTATTGCGGGCCGACAAAATAAGTTTCGTCACCTACCAGATCGCCTTCGACGCGCTTCACGCCGGCGGCAATAATACGCGCGGCTAACTCATCGATACCTTTAAAGTAATTACCGTTATTAAAGCGGGCTGCGATTGACGGATCCCCGCGGCCGTAAATCGTTAGGTCTCCGTGGACGATTCCAGCTGCATCAGGCTTGGATCGCGCATACACCGAAGTGACAAAACGATAATCGGGAGACAGCCGATCCAGTGCCGCCGCAACTGTATACAACTTCATGTTCGAGGCGGGCCGGAGAAGCTTATTCGAGTTCGTTTCAAATAGAACGCGCCCGGTCTCCACGGAAGCGACCTTGATTCCAATGGTGGCCGGTGCAAGCTCCGGCTTGCGAAGTATTTCTGAAATACGCAGCTGTAACTCAGAAAGTGACTGAGTGCCGGTCCTGCCATGTTCTGGAACAACAATTGGAGAAGGTGACGGTGTGGGGATCCGAACGGGAAAGCTCGGGCTCGGAGTCGGTGTGGGTGCCGGCGTCGAAATTACGTTTATCGGAGAGGGGACTCTTCGTTCTCGTTGCTCTTGAGCATGCGAAGTAAAGTTCGCTGCAACGAGCAAGAACAGCAGCGCCAGGCTGAGGGCGGACGTGACGAACGTAGATTGATGCCGGCGTCTATTTATCATTGATCTGTCGTGGCCGGTTAGTTTGCGAAACCCTTAATCCCTGCGCTTCATGGTCGGCACGAACTTTTTCCATCAGCTGGTGGAAACGTGGATCGTTTCTCAACGAGGCCCAGTTTGGATCATTTTCGAAGCAAGGCTGATTTGAATTACCGAGATCAATGGCGCCTGCCAACCATTCAAACGCCTTTTCACGCATCCCTTCGAGGGCATAAACAGAGGCGACAGAATAGGCGATGTCTGGATCTACTTCCGCGTTCCTGATGACGGCTTCGCTGAGTTGAGCGCGGGCCTCTTCGTGCTTGCCCTGGGCGCTCAAGAACATTGCCAGAAAAGGCCGAATGCCGTGCATGTTGGGATGGCGCGCCACTACCTGTTGCATCGATGCAGCCGCCGCATCAGTCTGTCCCGTGTAATAAAGTGAAAGTGCGCGAAAAGTTCGGACTAGCGGATTCTCCTGGTCGCCTGCTTGATCCAACTGGCGCTCCGTCTCCGCGAAATTGCCCATGTACATGTAAACCAGAGCGCGGTTGAAGCTGGCTACAACGTGCGCAGCCGGATCCAGACGCATGAGCCGATCGTAACTTCGCAACGCGCGCCCATACTCGCCGTCCAGCCGGTGCAGCGTGGCTTTCACAAAATGAACAACGGGTTCGTCCGGGGCTTCGCGGCGCGCGCGCGCAACTTCTTCGCGTGCCTTTTGCTTTTGGCCGCGCCACAAGTAGACAAAAACCATTAGCATTCGCGCTTCAATGAGTTGCGGATCGATCGAAAGTGCTTTCTGAAAAGCTACTTCCGCTCGCTCGTAATCTTCCGCGCCTCCAAATCCTTTGAAAACCCGATTTACGTAAGATGCTCCCAGACCATCAAGCGCGAGCGCGAAGTTCGGGTCGAGTTCAATTGCTCGTTGAAAATGCTCGATGGCTGCGTCGCAATCTTCGGGCGCCACAGTTCGGAAAATGAAACGCGCAAAGAGATCGCGCCCCCGAAGGTATTGATCGTAAGCCGCCGCATTTTGCGTCGACGGTTTTGCGATGCCGTCCTGCTCCGCCGGGCTAAGCTCGAGACGCAACCCCTCCACTATCCGTTGAGCTATGGTGTCCTGCAACGCAATGATGTCAGCGGCCGAAGTGTCTATGCGATCACTCCACAATATGTCGCCGGAGCCGACATCCAGCAGTTGCGCAGTAACACGGAATCGTTCGCCGGCGTGAATGAAGCCCGCCGCCAGGACCGCATTAACGTGCAATTCCTGCCCTATATCCCGTGGATCCATTTGGGAGCCCTGATATTTTGAGATCACGGACGAGGGTCTTACTACCAACGAGCGCACGCGCGCGAGCTCAGTAATCACGGCATCCGCTAGCGAAAATTCATAAAAACTCGAAGCCTGATCGTTGCTCAGATTTCTGAAGGGCAGGATCGCGAGGCTCTTTTTCTCCTGATCTGCAACCGTAGTAAAGGGTGTCTCATGAATCGTCGGCTTTGTAGGGGTCGCCAGACCGGGAGCGGAAGTTGCAGAGTCGGTCCTTGTCTTATGTTTGAACCATCTCATTGCCCGCGAGACTGGATTAGCGCCCGCCAGATGCCGCGCGGGTTCCGGCACTACACTGGTGAATGGTTGGCCCGTCGACTCCGCCGTCGAGATCTCCTGAAATACAGTGCGGAGATCGTCGCGCAATTCTTCCATCCTTTGATAACGCTCGCGCGGTTCCTTCGCCAGACAGCGATCGAGAATCTGCTGAAGCCTCGGCGGGATAGGTTCTTTGCGAAGTTCCGCAACCGGTGGCGGCGCATCATGCAGCACGGCGTGTCGGACGTCGATCGTCGTCTTGCCGCGAAACGGCCAGGTTCCGGTCAACATCTCGTAAAGCAGGACGCCTGTGGAAAAAATGTCCGCTCGTTTATCCACGCGATCACCACGGGCCTGTTCCGGCGCAGCATAAGTGGCTGTGCCGTAGGGGACGCCAACTTCAGTTAGATCTGTGCGATGAATAGCAGCTTTTTCTTCCGTCTCGTCCAGTAATTTTGCGAGGCCGAAATCCAGTATCTTCACCTGGCCGGAAGGAGTCACCATCACGTTTCCTGACTTGATGTCGCGATGAATGATTCCCCGCGCGTGCGCGGCTGCCAGAGCGTCAGTCACCTGGATGGCGATCATTAATACGCTCTTTAGTTCTAGAGCATGGCCTCCGACAAGTTGTCGGACGTTTCTGCCCTCGACGTATTGCATAGCAATGAAGTGGAGTCCCTCGGCTTCGTCAAGATCGAAGATCGTGCAAATATTTGGATGATCGAGAGACGATGCCAGGCGCGCCTCGCGTTCAAAGCGCTTAAGATTTGCTTCTCTCGCGGTTAACTCAGCGGGCAGAACTTTGACAACAACCGTGCGCCCGAGTTTACCGTCGGTCGCTTTGTAAACGGTGCCCTGCCCGCCAACGCCGAGCTTTTCAAGAATGCGGTAGTTGCCTAGTGTCTTTCCGACCATGGCAATTTATTGACTGCAGGGCCAGAGCATCGCTCACACTAAGGCTTCCGGTCAACTTACACAGGGAGTTTTACAGTGCAGATTCGCACACGCGGTCTGCGCACATACGATTTATGAATTGGAGATTTCCTGAACCGGCTCGGTCGGTGTCCGCGGAGGGCGTTAAGAGGGCTTGATCGTTATCAAAACCTTATTGCTCTGCATGCCGTGAAAGTAGGCGATGAATACCTTGAATTGATCCGCATCACGCACAGGTAGAGTGAAAAGCATCTGAAAATACTGTAGGGGCGGTGGTGTACAGCCAGGAGCGAGGAGCGTACAACGCGGTTAAGAAAAAGCCGTGGGCCAAAGAACGTTAACTACCTTCAAACGGGCAAGCCGGCAAAAATCGTAAAGCTTTTAGTTCCAGTTTGGCAATGTTCAAGGACCACAAAATCCCGTCGCGGTGTTGGACGTGGCGAGAAACAAAAAGTCTAAATAAAGAACAACGTGCGAAAATAAAAACTTCATCGGATTACAACCTAGCCCTTTTAGTGAGGACGATGGATGTCTGGGAGATCATTATCACGAACCGAGCTAGCGACGCGTGACTGGGGCTTTCGACGGTTGGGCAACCTGACTAATCAAAGGTAGCCAACAACTCTTCGTGGCTCGACGTCGCCGTCCCGACCTTACCGACAACGATTCCGGCAGCATGATTAGCGAGGTTCGCAGCTTCCAACTTCGTAGCTCCCGCGGCTAACGCGGCTGCGAGTGTCGCAATGACTGTATCGCCGGCCCCGGTCACGTCATAGACTTCTCGGGCGGCGGTTTCTACAAAAACTGGATTGTCGCCGCGTTCCAAGAGCATTATCCCCCGATCACCGCGAGTAATAAGGACTGCATCACAACTTAGCTTTTCCTGGATCAGACGTGCGGCCTGATGCAACCCGTCGTCAGAATCTTCTTCGAGATTTGTCATTCTCAACGCCTCGTGATGATTTGGCGTGATCAGGGACGCAGGATGGTAGTGGTTGAAGTTGCGGATCTTCGGATCGATGAGGACGGGCACTCGCGCGTAAGCATCCCGCAGAAGTTCACCAAGGATGTGCGGCGTAACAACTCCTTTATCGTAATCAGAAACGACAAAAGCGTCGGCGTTACGAAGAGCTTCTTTTACCGATTCGACGATACGTCTCTCAGTCTGTCCGTTAACTGGTCGGCGCTGTTCCCTGTCCGCTCGCACTACTAGTTGACTATGAGCCACAATCCGCGTCTTCGTGGTTGAAGGACGACTTTCATCAACTATCAGATACTCGTCGCACTGCGTCGGGCTGGCTTCTTTCAAACTTCCGCGCAGCCGTTCGCCCGCGGCGTCCCGTCCCACGACGCCTATAACACAGGCCTTCGCACCCAGTGCTATTGCATTCGCAAGCACGTTTGCGGCGCCGCCGAGATGTATGGACTCGCGATTGATGTCTACCACCGGTACGGGTGCCTCGGGCGAGATACGTGTAACATTGCCCCAGAAAAACTCATCGAGCATCACATCGCCCAGCACGACAATCTTGCGATCTCGCATTTTGCCAACGATTTCCTGTGCGCGTTTTCGCGGGAGTTGGACCATGTTAGAAACTTAGAACCACGGTTTTTAGAGTTTCTGAGGCCTTTAAATTATGTTTGAAATTAAACTCAAAAAATCAACGTAAGGCTGGTCGGGACCCGGAAACTTGGGGAGAACGCAAGGCGCTCGCCTCATTTGATTGATGGATCACTTTCTCTCAACACACGTTGTACGGTTGCCATCACCCTCTCTACCGGAACGCGCTTGATGCATTCGGGTTGCTCAAATTGCGCACAGAAATAACCATGACATGGCTGACATTCCATTTCCTCAAACACCACCTCCGCAGGAGAGCCCGAGCCTATGACTACCCACGGGCGCCAGTGCGCGATGTTTGATGAGCCAAATATAACGACGGACGGCGCACGAACGGCTGTCGCTATGTGGGCGATCCCGCTGTCGTTACCCACGAACAGTCGCGCACGGGCGAGGAGCGCCGTGATCTCCGGTAGCGATAGATCTGTCAAACCCAAAACGGGTGCCGACGAATTCTGTTTCACCTCATCAATCAAGCCAGCCTCGTTTGGCGTCGCAATAGCTACCACCGCGAGCCCAAGAGCATCTAACGCTGCCGCTACTTGTCCAAATTTATTTGCCGCCCATTGCTTAGTTACAAACGCTGCCGCTGGATGAATCACTGCTAGTCTGGCATCTGCCAAACCTGCAAGTTCAAGCCGGGCGGCAATACTGCGACGCCCACGCTCAGTGATCGTAAGTTGTGTCGGAGGCCTATCGCTAACGGGCACGCCGGTCCATCCCAACAACCCAAGTTGTTGCTCGACGGAGTGAGTCTTCTCTCTTCCCCAAAGCATTGACGGCGATGGCGACAGCTGGTTATGTAGTCGCGCGAGTTGATAGGTGTCATAACCAATACGATATTTGGCGCCAGTTGCGCGCGTCAACAATGTCGCCGTCGTCCCACCGTGCAGGTTATAAACGACATCGTAACGATTTGAACGAAGGCTAAGGGCGACGCGAACCCGTGAGGAAACGCTTCCTCGTTTGAGTGTGATTATGTTGTCAACGCTTGCAAACTCATCCAGGACCGGAGCGACCCAGTCTTCTAACAAAACATCAACCTGTGCGTGCGGCAGGAATCGCTTTAAAGCAATGAGCGATGGCGTAGAAAGGACTGTGTCGCCGATCGAGCGCAGCCGTATCACTAATACCCGGTCGACCTCCGCCCAATCCCACCGTGGTGGGCCGAGTGGTTGTGCCGAGTCGTCACTGCCCAAAATCGCCAGTGCGCGCAGATGCGGCGATGTTTCAACTATGTCGCGTAGGCTGTTCAAGATTTCTGAGAAGCCGCGTCTTCTTGCCCGGTTTCTATCACAGCTTCGTCAACGAGCATGACCGGAATATCATCACGAATGGGGTACACGCGTTTGCATGTGACGCATTTCAAGGCGTTGCCATCCGGTTTCAGT
>JBHENH010000111.1:0-607 GCA_046262135.1 Pyrinomonadaceae bacterium | reverse complement strand
CTGACTGATTGCCATGGCCGTCACCTTTCACATTGGTGTTCGCACACACGGAGGAGGCTGCGGAAGAAACATTTTGAGAAGAGCAAAGCTTATCATAATCCGCTCAGCGCGAGGCAGACGCAAGCGCTGCAAGGATTGCCCGGCTTGATACTTCCGCGGTCGCTATGTTAGTGATGTTGAGTCAATCAACTAAAGTGAATATGTACGGTCAACAGATGCTAATAGTCCGCTCACCTGGCATCGTTGATGAACGACGGCCATTGCGGTTTGAATGAACGTTCAGATACCTGGGTAACAGGCCAAAAGCCACGTCACTACCCAGTACCGGTAATTCCGGGAAAACAGCTTGTCTTTGGAATTCGCGGTTCAATACCCCTGTGTCCTACGCGCGCGCTATTCTGAGCACCACCTTCGCGAGTGGGGACGGCTGAGCAACCTCCATACGAGACTTACAACGGGGGATGCAAGTGCACCTTCGCGGGAAAAACTCGAATGGGTAGAAAACGCTCGCCAGGAAATTGAACTCATGCAGGTCGAGACCACGGTCTGTCCGACCTGTCCGTCATGCTTGCCCGAGAACGTTGCCGGCGAAGGCGAAGCGGTGGGG
>JBHENH010000110.1:0-10449 GCA_046262135.1 Pyrinomonadaceae bacterium | reverse complement strand
TCCCACCCTGGTAAAAACGCTGGGAACAGCGGCTCTCTCCATTGCGCTCTCACAGATTGCGCAGCGGTCTCAGCGTAGTTGAGCAGGATAAAGTGAAAGTTAAGCAGGATAAAGTGAAAAACAAAAAAATTGAATGGTGCAGCGTTCCTGTAATTGTGGACGACTCCACCACGGATCTTTTTCATATGGCGAGTCCCGACCACGACGCTGCGCAGGAACCCGAGTTTCGGGTTACCCAAGCGACAATGGAGTTGGTGCCGCAGGACTTCGAGCGCTATCGCCCCAGCCTGGAGCGCATGGTGGAACATTGGCGCGAGGAGAAAGAGCGCGAAATGAAGGGCCAGGCCCGCCTCAACTTTTGAATAGCTGAACAGGAAATTGTTTTCTGCTACGCGCAGGCGAGATCTGACTTAACAGAGTATGTCATCCTCGGCGAGGTTTGCGATGGCCGTGATCAATTCATCCGGTTGAACAGGTTTCGGCACAAACATGTTGAAGCCTGCCGACAAAGCCCGCGTTCGATCCTCAACACGCACGTATGAAGTCAGCGCCACGGTAGGAATGAGTTTCGTTGCTTCCAGAGCTCGTAGTTGTTGGATGAGGGAATACCCATCTTCACCGGGCATCGCCAAATCTGAGACAACAACATCAGGCCTATACCATTCAAGGATTTCCAGCGCTTCACTGACTGAACTTGCCGTTTGGACGATGCCTTTCGAATCCGCCAGCATAACTCCGAGCATTTGAAGAGTGTCGACGTCGTCATCGACGAGTAGCACCTTTACATCCTCTAATGAAGGCAATGACGCGACGTGCGGCTGAACGACTTCTTGAGGTTTTACGTTCGCGACAATAGTTCTTCGTCGCTTACGCTGTTTTGTTCGTTGTGGCGAAGGCGCCAATGGAAGTTCCACCGTAAACATAGAACCGAGACCGTCACCCGCACTCTCGGCTTTGATCGTGCCCCCATGAAGCTCTACGAGGTGTCGGACGATTGCCAGTCCCAAACCGAGACCGCCGTGTTTTCGTGTAGTAGTCCCATCCGACTGACGGAACCGGTCAAAGATAAAAGGAAGGAAAGCCCGGCTAATACCCTCGCCAGTATCGCTTACCTGTATTTGCAGGTTTTGCTCCGCGCGATTCACTTTCACTTCGATGCGTCCGCCGGCAGGCGTGTACTTGATCGCATTGGCCAGCAAATTCCAAACGACCTGCTGTAATCGACTGGAGTCGCCCAAAGTGTGGCGAGCCGAGGGATCGAGCGTAACTTCCAGATGTAAATCTTTCGAGTCGATCGCGAGCTGAACCGAGTCAATCGCCGCGTTGATAACTGATGAAATATCGACGGGTTCATTATTCAGGCGGAGCTTGCCGGTGATCATTCGTGACACGTCGAGAATGTCTTCAATTAGCTGAGCCTGCGACTTGGCGTTGCGATCGATGGTTTCCATTGCGCGCGTGACGGTGGCCTCGTCCAAACTGCCACTGCGCAGCAGATGTGACCAGCCTATTATCGCGTTGAGTGGAGTGCGTAGCTCGTGTGAAACGTTTGCTAAGAACTCGTCTTTCATGCGATTAGCAGTTTCAGCTTCAGAGCGCGCCATTTGCTCTCGCACTAAGGCAATTCGGAGAGCCTCTTCTGCTCGAAGCCTGTCCGCGATTTCAGCCTCGAGGGACTTCGCCTTTTGTTGCAATTGGGCGATCGCGCGTAATCGAGCGTTAGGATCGCCAATGTCAGCATAGCTTTCGGCGGGAATCACGCGGGTATGAACTGTACATACGCCGCTGTGTGGTTCGACAAACTTCTCGCCGCCAAACCCACTCATCGGATAGGCGCAGAACAAGGAGAATGTATAGGCCTTCTGCAAATCGTTCCAAAGCTGTTCAAGCCGCATCGCTCCGTTGTAGTTACCTTCTCCCCAGAGAAGTGCGACCATCTCGCCGAAGGCTCGAACGCGTGAGCGGCCTTCGGTAACACTTGCGATCACCCCGCCAATCACTTCGTTGAAGCGTTGTTGGTCAGGCTCCCCATTAACCATGAACCTCGAAAGCGTGTCTGCCGCATCCAGCGCCACATACTGCCCGCATGCTTTGGCTCCGGTTACATCCAGACCATTCGCTTGAAGTAATTCGTCCAGTCCGTCGCGATGCGACTCAGTCGCCACCACGATGGCGGCCTCACCGGAGTTAATCGCTGTGCCTATAAAGCCGCTCAATGAATTAAGCAGGAAGGCATCCGCTTCATAGAACTGGACAAAATGTTCTTTGTCGCTCATCTCGGTCCAGTCTGCGCGGGGTGCGGCGTTCAGCTTCGCAATATCGTTACTGCTCAATTGAATGGCGTCTTCGGAAGAATTCGTGTTGATGTTGGACTTTATCAAGAAACCTCCAGAGTGAACGGGGCGTCGCTACGCAGGAATAATAACAACGGTGGCACAGAGCGTAAAGAGTGTTATGAACTATTCGATCGAATCGCCTACGCTTTTTCTCATCAAATCCTGGAGGTTTCTAATCTGAAACAACCAGGAAATGCCATCGACATTCTATCTATTTTCTGCAGGTGCACATACCAGCTACGTCGGAAAAAAGCTTAAAGACTGTGGTATTTGTGTGTCCTGTTGACTGATGACTACTTGCTATACACGGTCGGTTTCCTACACATGGCACTTTTACATAAGTATTACCGACGTTATTCAAATTAAGGATTAGGATCCACTATCCCGACCAGCGCAGATAACTGTATAAAACTTAGTTAATCGACAACGTAGTATTCGCACAGGACAACCGACGATGAAAATCCTTTTAGTGAATCCCGAATTTCCCGACACCTATTGGAGTTTTCGTCACGCGCTTCCGTTTGAGAGAAAACGATGTGCTTTTCCTCCGCTCGGACTCTTGACTGTGTCGGCGCTATTGCCGAAGTCATGGGAGAAGCGTTTGGTGGATTTGAATGTTCGGAAGCTGAAGTCTTCTGACATCGAATGGGCGGATATGGTCTTCATCACCGGAATGTTAGTACAGAAGGAATCTATTCATGCGGTAGTGCAGCAATGTAAAGCCATAGGTAAGCGCGTGGTCCTCGGTGGGCCTTACGTCACGACCACGGTTGAAGACCTGCCCGACGTTGATCACATTTTTCTTGGCGAAGCTGAAACCACCATACCCGCATTTGTTGACGACCTCGAACGAGGTACAGCTAAACCGTCTTACCAGGCGCCCGAGCGTCCTGCCCTTTCAATGACTCCCGTCGCCGATTTTCATCTTGCAGACTTGAAACGCTACAGTTCAATGTCGATACAGTATTCGCGTGGCTGTCCTTTCAATTGTGAGTTCTGCGACATCATAGAGATCTACGGCCGCGTCCCCAGAACAAAAAGCAATCAGCAGATATTGACCGAGCTTGACGCTCTGCTGAACCTTGGTTGGAGCGGCACCCTCTTCATTGTTGATGATAATTTTATTGGTAACAAAAAAAATGTCAGGAAGCTTCTGCCGGCCCTGGCAGAGTGGCAGGAAAGAAATGGCCATCCTTTTTCACTTCTAACAGAGGCAAGCATAAATTTGGCAGATGATGATGTGCTGCTTGCCGATATGCGCCGCGCGGGTTTTCGTCGGGTCTTTCTTGGCATCGAGACACCAGTTGAGGAGAGTCTGAAAGAGGCCCAGAAGACACAGAATCGGGGAGACCTTCTGGAGTCAGTCAAGAAAATACAAAGTTATGGGATGGAAGTTATGGCGGGCTTTATCGTTGGGTTTGATAACGATCCTGACGACATCTTCGAACGGCAGATCAAATTTATTCGTGAGAGCGCAATACCGCTGGCCATGGTGGGACTGCTTACCGCACTTCCTGATACTCAGCTGTGGCGCCGTTTGAAAAAAGAGGGCAGGCTTCTGGGAGAGAGTACGGGAAACAACACTAACTGCTCACTTAACTTTGTGCCAAAAATGGATGCGGCGCGACTGGTAGAAGGCTATCAATCGATAATGCGCACAATCTACAAACCGAGCGAATACTACCAGCGCGTTTATGAGTCACTTAAGAGGACAACGCCGCAGGTCTCTGAACCGGTGCGCATGAACATTGTGAGCAGCCTGGCGGCTTTTATTCGGTTGATCTTTAAGCTCGGAGTGTTGGATGCGGAGCGTTTAGAGTTCTGGCGGTTTTTCGGGCGCTCTGCGATTAGGCAGTACGGCCAGTTTCCTCAATCAATGCGATTGGCGGCGATGGGTTATCACTTTCGAAAGTTGAATGATGCGTACGGCAAGTAGCTAAGGAGTGTTCACGCCCTGTTTTCGTCTATGCACGCCGCCGTTTTTCGAGTTACTCGGCGCTTTCGTCTCTGATGAGTTGATAGCAGCTGCAGGAGACCGCCTCAAGACCCATGCGATTCAACACCTTGAGGCGTCCACGGCTGTAGCTTATTAACTTTCGTCTCTGTAGTTCCCCTGCGACTTTGCTCACGGCTTCGCGTCTTACACCCAACATGTTTGATAGAAATTCCTGCGTCAGTTGAAACTCGTCCTGATCCTGACGATCGTGGGTCATCAGCAGCCAACGAGCCAGCCGCGCATCAACCGAATGAAATTGGTTGCAGACAGCCGACTGGGAGATCTGCGTCAATACGGAGTGAGTGTATCGTTGCAGAATTCGCGACAACGGTTTCCCATCGCTGGTTTCCTGTCTGAACATTGTGGCCTTCATGCTCATGGCGAATCCGGCTCCCTGGACCACAGCAAAATTGTGTGAAGCCTTCACACCCATAAATATGGGCAAACCCACCATTCCTTCGCGGCCCACCATTCCCACTTCAATTGTCCCTCGCTCCTTGACTCCAGCCAGCAACGAAATGATGCCGCTGCCCGGGAAAAATACGTCGCTGATGGTGCTGTCAGCCTGGTAGAGGACGTCTTCAAAGAGGAGCGGAATCTCTTTAAGATGTGGTCGCAGACGTTGATACTCTTTTTGTGGCAAGGCAGCGAGCAGGTGGTTATCCATCTGTGAAGATCGTTTTGTTGTAGATGGCATTGCACTCCTTGTGGGGTGGACGACGGCACAAGGAGGGTTTGCGGAAACGCGTTCCCAATGTCGAAGATTGAAGCTGCTGAGTTAAGGACTCCAGGTGGTCACAAGACAACGTTCTATTGGTTTTTCCTAACCAATGTAAAGAGACCAGTTCTAGCCGAAGAGTTCGCTACCAGTACACATTACGGGAGCCCGCGGGTCGCAGTATGTTAGTTACCACACATATAGGGAATAATGTGCTGCACTGCCTTTGCGAATGGATTGCGTCGAATCTGAAGTTTGCAGCGCGAGGAAGGGTAAAACTACGCGAACAGGCGGTCATACTCGTTTCTCACGACCTGATAGCACTCGCAAACCTTCCCTTCCAGTCCCTGGCGGTGGAGGATGGTCATATCACCGCGCACGTAACTAATGTAGCCCGCATCTTGCAGTCGCTTGGCGGCATGAGTCACTCCTTCGCGACGTACACCCAGCATGTTGGCGATCAGATCATGGGTCATTATCAACCGGTCAGACGGCAACCGGTCATGGCTTAATAGAAGCCAACGGCAGAGTTGCTGGTCCACTGAATGCAAGCGGTTGCACACAGCTGTTTGAGATATCTGAGTAATCAGCGCTTGCGTATACCGGAGCAGGAGGTTGTGAAAACCGCCGGCGCGAATGAATTCATCCTTAAGCGCTTTTGCTTTCATCTTGAAGGCTCGGCCAGCGCTTTGGACGACCGCACGGTTAGGCGTTGTATCGCCGCCCATGAAAAGCGCGATACCAACCAGACCGTCATTTCCCACTACCCCAATTTCCGCAGTAGCGCCGTTTTCCATGATGTAGAGCAGGGAAATGATTGCCGTCGTCGGGAAATATACGTATTCCATTTGTTCGCCGGATTCGTAGATCACTTTTCCCAGCGTCAGCGAAACCGGCTCCAAATTGGCTTGGAGTCTCGCGAATTCTTCAGGGGCTAGCGCGGCGAGCAGGCGATTTTGAACCCCTTCAGCCCGGTTGTCGGATTTGACTGTCTTTTTCTGGTCAGCGATGGAGCTCATGTAGTGCTTTCGTAGAGTGAGGTAATCATTCCACTGATCGGAAACCTCCTTCGTCGCCCGGCAAGCGAAGCCGACTCCGTTAGTTCCAGGGGGACTAAGTTACATAAGAATATAACCTTAAACTACGTGCGTCAACGCACATACAAAAGCCGAACTATCATCTACCCTACGGTAGCCCCTGAAAGTATCGGTACCAGGAATAACCCCCTATGCCATCGACTGCCTACTGCCGGGTTCTCTGCGTTGATGATGACGCGGACGCGTGCGAGATGATAAGCGCCCTTCTAAAATACTCAAATATTGAAGCCCGGTGTGTTCAGTCGGCCGAAGAAGCATTGCGGTTAATTAAGACGGACACCTTCGATGTTTACCTCCTTGACTCGTGGTTACCCGGCGTAAATGGTTTCGAATTGTGCCGCCGGATTCGTGGGTTCGACTCGTCTACCCCCATAGTTTTTTACTCTGGCGCCGCCTTCCCTACTGATAAGCAAAAGGCGATTGAGGCAGGGGCGAATGCCTACTTGATTAAGCCGAATGTGGACAGACTTGTAGAAACCATCATGCACTTTGGTAAGGGGGCCAATGAACGTTGTCGACCTACGATCTCTCCTGAAGCAGCAGACAGAGCCGGAACGGAAGTAAATCCCGCGAGGGACGAGGCAACGCCGGTGGTGCTTTCAGTGTCATAGTTCGCCGCTTATTCTCTCAAACGCTAAATTCCTCATTCAATTAACTTTCGGCCCGACGAGTCATCGGCATTACCAAGGCGTGCAATCGAAAACGAAGCTATGTGGGCAAACGCACATACAAAGCCCTTAAGCAAATTTAACGGCATTCCCACTATTCACTAAGTTAACAGGGCAGGTATGGTAGTTGCCCCCTAGAGGATGAAGGAGAAATTTGAAAACAAATCGTACACAAATGGGCTTTGGCGTGGCGGCAATCGTACTGTCATTGCTTTATGTTTTTACCCCGGCCTCGCCGACGGTCCAGGCGCAAAACCGCGATGATCGTTGGCGCACTGATGACCGTTATCGGAATCGCCGGAATCGCAATAACGACGGTTACGGCAACTACGGAGGATCTTTCCAACTTCGCCAAACCGCCCTCAATGCGGGCTTCAACGAAGGAACAAAGGATGGCCGCAAAGCGCTCAATAGGGGCAGGACCTACGACTTCAGGAGTCAAAGGACTTATCAACAGGCCACAAAGGACTACAGCTCTCGCTTCGGAGACCGCGAAGTTTATCGCAGGTACTTTCATGAGGCCTATGAACGCGGATACAACGAACAGCTGAATCCGCAAGACCGCACATATACGGACGGCACATATCGAGACGGGCGCGACAATGTATGGACGCCGGATAGCGATTGGACCCGAAACGGAAATGGTCGCGGACGTTGGGAGAGCGCAGGCAACTATGGCGGCTCGGCCGACCTTCGCCAGACAGCTCTGAACGCCGGTTACAACGAAGGCATCAAGCAAGGGCGGAAAGACCGCAGCTATGGCGGACGTCCTGACTTCCGAAATAACAGTGCTTATCAGGAAGCGTCTCAGGACTACAGCTCACGTCTCGGCGATCGTGAACTTTACAGACGCTACTATCGAGAAGGATACGAGAACGGGTACCGGGACGGACTCAACGGCAACTGAGGCCGCAGTCCTTCCAATGAGTTACTAGAATCCTTTTTCGGTCGCATGCTCAATTAGCCAGTGCGATGCGGTCGAGTTCGACTCGGCCGCACGCGCTTTTTACCCCGCCCACGACGCCACACATTACGCATCCGGGAAACAGCGAACAGCGCTACCATGGCAATTGTCAGAGTAATCAAGAAGGCGATCGCAGAGAGGATTCTGCAGCGGAGGTAGAAGGGCCACCCAGCATGCAGAATCCCTCTACTGTCGTGAACTCGTGGATTGCTGAATTTAAAGGGAGGGGGAGAACGGGGTCGACCGCAACTTTGAGATTTGTTCGACAACACTTCGCGCAAGCCGATGGTGCTGAAGCGCCCTTATGACGCCAGTGAGATTTGTAGGCGGGAATCTTACGCTCGGCTGGTTTCTTCGAGCGCGGCCATAAGCTTTACTTTCCGCAGCTCAGGTCCCTTGATTCCGAAGTAGGTAGCCATTTGGATAATTTGTTTGGGATCCACGAAGTCTTTAGCGTCAGAGCAGAATTTTTCCAGCGTTGGTCCAAACTCGCGACACGTCATGCTTTTTGGAATCTTGAGGCCCAATCCGCATTGACCGTCCTCTTTGTATTGAAGACAAAACTCACAAACTATCATGACGCTCTTTTCTCAATAAGTTTGCAGATGCGACCGCAAGTGGTGAGTATTCAATTGAGTCACTTTTAAATTTAGTGTCCCACGGGAATTCGTTGGAAACGGGATTTGCCATCCGGATCCTGCCATGAAATGTCCAGAACATAGGGTCTACTTTGACCGTTTACGATTTTCAGCCGGGCCAACTGATCGGCGTTAGCGTCGGCCACTTTTCCGTTTACCCACGTCTTGTGCGAGAGGACGACATTTTCTTTCGGGCGTATTGAACTTATGGAATCGAATCGAATATGGGCCTGGGATGGGCCACCACCGGGAGTGTCGAGGTCCTTTAAAAAGACGGTCAGAATCTCAACTGACTTTAGCGCGTGGTCGGTAGCGTTGGTCAGTTCTAAAAGCACATCAGATTCGTTCTCAATAAACCGGCACGTAAGAGGGTTCAGAGTGTTGTTACTCATTTTTTCTTCCTTCTCGTAACTTGACGTTTGCCGTTCTTCTTATTGTCGGGCAAGGAAAGAACGTCTCCAGGTTGACACTTTAGCGCCTCGCACAGTTTCTCCAGGGTGTCGAAATTAATACCCAGCGCTTTGCCTTTCTTCAACCGCCAGAGCGTAGTGTGGCTGATGCCTGTTTCTTTAGACAACCAGTAAAACGTACGGCCATGGTCGCTCAATAACTCGTCTACTCTAATTTCGATCATCAATGAAGTCCTCGCTTCGTTGTTACTATTTATCATATGCAGAGAGTATTGTCCATCTGCAATATATTCTGCATTTGACATATACTGCTGATTGCCGTAAGGTGGTGCGGAACCGAGTCGCTCACTCCCTTCTCGGCTCCTCTGGAATTATCCAGACTTTCTGAAGCCAACAACCTTCGCTCGAGGAGCCATGAATTGACATTCCACGTCGTGTACAGAGTTTTCGCCGCCCCGGGAGTAACAATTGATCAATCTCTATATCAAAGAGCGCACGGTTGGAGATATTACTGTCCTCGATTTGAAAGGTAGAGAAAGAATCGCCGGAAACGCCGTTGCTCTGTACAAGTCCATCTGTTGTCTTCTCCAGGAGGGGAAAACGCGGATTATCCTGAATGTTTCCGGAGTTACATACATCGATCCGATCGGACTCGGCGAGCTCATTTCAAGTCAGGTGTCGGCGTTGAATAAAGGTGGAGAGATCAAGCTGATCAACCTGACAGCGCCCCTTGGTGAACTCCTCGCCGCCGCGAAACTGTTGGCGGTCATGGATGTTTACGAAAACGAATTGGAGGCGCTGGCGAGTTTTGCGGGCCAGGGCCAAAGCGTCGGGCAGCCGCAGCTTTCGCTGGTCTGAGGCGTTTTTTCAGGTACTGTTAGTAGCGAGGCCTATCCATTATGAAGTCTACGGAACCCGCACTAGCGAAGAACAAAGAATCTGCCCTTCCGACCCCGGCTGCGGATGGACTTTCAACTGGGCGGTGGGCATTCATCAATGGGTGGACGGTCGTACCGCAGGCGGACGATAGATCTCCAAAGTTTGGATCAGTGCTACAGAGCACCGCGCCGGCGTCGGTTCGCCGGTCCACCGCCCGGCGCAGACACCAGGTAATGCATAAGGAGTGGTCGCGGGAGCGACATGATTAATAAAACCTGAGGTCAACGTGTACGCGTCCTGTCCCTACGAATCCTGGAGCCTGCAATGAATTATGTGAAAAAGAATATGAAAAACCTCGTCGGCGCAATTGCCGGGGTAATTGTCGTTGTTGCTATCGCCATGTGGCAGTTTTACCAATTCGTCGCGTTTAGAAATACGAGCGGGATCCTGGAGTCACAAGGCGGCACTGCGCACCTGTGATGGGCCATCGCAATGGGCACATTTGCTTGCGGCGCTGCGTTCCTGGTGTTTTCGGTTTTCCTGCGGGCCGACGCTGAGGACGAACTACACATCACGTCACGCATAAACCCCAGCTGAGGATCATATGTCAGACTTGAACAACTTATTTGCAATGCAGCGGGCTAATGGAGACTGGTACGCTCTGGATGACCACGGGCATTTCCGAGTTCCTATATTTCACAGCGTCGGAGCGGCGATGGTAGCCCGTTCCCGTGACAATGGCA
>JBHENH010000109.1:0-10455 GCA_046262135.1 Pyrinomonadaceae bacterium | reverse complement strand
GAAGGAAGCATTGAAACGCAGCGGCTTTAAGGACTACTCCTACGCCATGGTCGCAGATTATGGTCCCGACAAGTCCTTCAATGGTAAGTCAATTGCCGAGATTACGAAACAAGTGCGTGCCAAAAAGGACGTGGCGAGCCAAATTGAGCAGATACTCGCTATGTACGAAAGCGGCGGCGCGGGGATGGTCTATCACAGTATGGGTGAAGAGGACGTTCAGCGAATCATGCGCGAGCCCTTTACCATGATTGCCTCTGACAGTGGCGTGCGGCAACAGGACGAGAGCGTGCCGCACCCACGAGGTTATGGTAATAACGCGCGAGTCCTCGGCCGGTATGTGCGTGAGTTGAAAGTGATTTCACTTGAAGATGCGATTAGGAAGATGACCTCGTTGCCTGCCCAGACTTTTGGTTTTCGTGATCGGGGCATGATTCGCGAAGGCTTTGCTGCGGATTTGATCATCTTCGATGAAAACACGATTAGCGATCAAGCCACCTTCGAAAAGCCTCATCAGTTTCCGGTCGGCATCAGTTACGTTCTTGTCAACGGCGAGTTGGTCTTTGCCGAGGGAAAGATGACAGGTGCGGGCCCTGGTATGGCTTTGCGAGGATGGAGTGCGTCGCACGCACCCGCGATACATGTTCAGGCGAGTCCGCGTTAAAGAGATCCTAACGCGTCTGAATAAAGACTTCGTTGACGTAAGCTCAGACTTCGCCTACCTGCGTCTACAGTCTCTGATTTAATTAGGCAGCCCAGGCCAGGCAAATCCCAACTTAGCTGCCATTAGCGGCTGTAATTCCAACAATAAGAATCTTTAGTTTCCTTATTTGGGGAACTACGTATAATAGCCGCGTTCAGCAAACTGCAGGGCGTTCGGTTCCCTTCGACGCCAATCAAAAACAATCCAAGGGTCCGAAGACACAAGTTTCTCGATCCGCTCATTGACTTTCCTGATCGTGACTGAAGGATGGCGGCTTTTAGTTACAAGCCCCATTTCTTACGACCAAGTTTGCGCCATATCTCATAAGGAGTCCAAATGGAAAAGGTAAACGCCAGACATACATTTCTTTTGGTTGCGATCGTATTAGTCACCAGCTCGCTTGCTTTTGGCCAAGGCACGGGATCGCGGGTGACCGGCACTGTGCTGGATGAAAAAGAGGCAGCGATACCCGGCGCCACCGTGAAGTTGACCAATGAAGCTACGGGGATCTCATTAGAGTCGCAAACTACCGACAGAGGTACGTACTTCTTCGATTCGGTTCAGGTTGGAATCTACACAGTCACCATTGAGAAGGCGGGATTCAAAAAGTTTCTCTCAACGGGCAATAAGCTGGACGTCAATCAACCCGCAACGGTAAACGTGACGCTTGAAGTCGGTACGGTGCAGGAGGTTGTGCAGGTAACCGCGGCGGCTGAAGCTGTGCAAACAAGCAGCTCAGGCAACTTTGGAAATACGGTCGAGCAGCGGTCGCTCGAAACCCTGCCAATCGTCGGCTCGCGCGGGCGCAATCCGCTAAACTTCATCAACTTTCAGCCGGGCGTCGTCTCCGGCGCGAATATAGGCGGCGGCGTGCACGTACACGGCTCGCGCGACCGGGCCTTTAACTTCACGCTGGACGGCATTGACATCAACGAAACAAGTGCGGGCGGCTCAAACTTCACCCCCCTTAGAACCAACCCTGATATGCTCTCAGAATTTCAGGTCTTGACGAGCAATTTCACGGCCGAATTGGGGCGAAGCAGCGGGGCGCAAGTTGGACTCGTCACGCGCTCGGGCTCCAACACTTTTCACGGCACGGGCTTCGAGTTCTATCGCACGCCGCGCTTCAATGCCAACGAGTACGAGAACCTACAGAGTAAGCTGCCGAGGGGACAGTTCATTCAGCACATCTTCGGCGGCAGCCTCGGCGGCCCGATCATAAAGAACAAGACTTTCTTCTTCACTAATCTCCAACTCTTGCGAACCTTACAGAGTTTCGGCGTGAACAACCTCGTCTACACCGCAACGGCGCGGCAGGGGATTTTCCGCTATGCCGTCAACGGAACAAACGGTAACGCCACAAGCAGCCCTAGTTCTGTGGATGCGAATGGCAATGTGCTGCCAGGTGTGAACATCGGCACATACAACATTGGCACTCGCGACCCGCGGGGGCTGGGCGTGGATCCGACGCTCTCGGCACTCTTTAACGGCATGCCGGCGCCGAATAATTTTCTCATCGGTGACGGACTCAACACGGCTGGGTTCGCCTTCGTTGCGCCTTCAACCGAAAGACAATATGATTTCGTTATCAAAGGCGATCATACCTTCAACGAGCGAAACACGATGTACGTGCGATATGCTCAAGGAAGCCAGACCACTGTTTGTGACGCCGTCAACGGCGGTTTGCAAATCTTCCCGGGTACTCCGTGTCTCGTTGACACCTTCCGCCATCCGAAGAACCTGGCCGTTAACTATCGCTGGTCGCCAACGCCGAAGCTCACAAACGAATTTGTGGTCGGCTTGAACCGGTTCAAGTTCGACTTCGCTACGCCCGCTGACCAGCCGACTGGAACAACTCCTGTCTCATTCTCGCTCAACAACGGCCTCGCGTTTCCTTTTTCCAACATTCCGGGTACACAGAATGCTCGCCAGTTGACCACTTACCAGGTCGTGGATAACACCAGCTACATTTATGGCGCGCACACGTTCAAAGGTGGAATTAACTTTCGCTTTCAGCGGCACGAGGATAATCGCACCTCTGTGGCGAGCCTGAATGTTTTCCCCGAGGTAACTTTTGATACTACCAATGCGAATGTTGACGTGACGGCGTTCGGGTTGACTTCTTTGACCGGACTCGACACTACGTCTGATCGTCCGTTCTTGCAGGGTATGATCAATAACTTCCTTGGGCGAGTGGGTCGTTTCAGGGGATCTTTTGTTGCCGCCAGCGACACCGCTTACGCGCCGCCGACAACAAGATTTTTCTTTGACGCTCGGTTCAATGAATACGACTTTTACTTTCAAGATACCTGGAAACTCCGCCCAAACTTCACTGTCGACCTGGGCTTACGTTGGGAGCCAAAGATGGCGCCGCGTGGGGGCGGCAACAGCACAATTTTCGGTCCTAACAGGCCGATTCGTCTGGGCGAGCTGCCGGGTAATGATATTAAATGGGTCGAAGGAAAGCTGTACGATAATGATTGGACCAACTTCGGCCCTGCGGTCGGATTTGCCTGGGACCCGTTCAAGACAGGAAAAACTTCCATCCGAGCTAACTATCGTATTGCCTATGATCGCGCACCCACGTTTTTGTTTTCCAGTTCGATCTTCCCGACTGCCCCCGGACGAGCGCTTGGCGTCACTCTCACGCCCAATGTCGGCGTCACCCTCGCTAACGAGACGAGGCTGCGCCAAGGACTCCCGACGCTCGCCCCCCCTGCCGGCGCGACACCAGCCCAGCTTCTTCAGCCCGTTGCTTTCTCACAAAACAGCATCACCGTCATTGATCCCAGCTTCCGCTCGCCGAAGAGCTACCAGTGGGGCTTAAGCCTACAGCGCGAGATCGGATTCCATTCGGTAATCGAAGTGAACTACATCGGTAACCGCGGAGTGGGCCTGCTCGGCGGATATGACATCAATCAGGTTGACATCTTCAGCAACGGTTTCCTTGATGCTTTCAACACAGTGAGGACAGCATTTCTTGCCAACCCAGCTTGCTCTCCTGTGATTACTTCAAGCTGCTCGGTTCCTGCCAGCACCAGCCCGTTCATCAACGCTCTTCTAGCGACTGACACGAGGCTTCGTTCGGGAGAAACCGGCTCGCAGTTTTTAGTTCGGCAGTTCGGTTCAAGCGTGAATTCAGGGTCGGTTGCCGGAGTGTCCGAATCCATCGCCCTTCGCAACCAGTTTTCGACGGCTAGCAACCCCGCGACTGGGCAGCCATTTGGCCCTTTCTTCTTTCAGCGGTATCCGCAGTTTGCCGGAGCGCTCAACGTGATTGATACGAATGACATCTCCCGGTACCACGCGCTGGAGGTAATCTTCAAGCGCCGCTTCGTGAGAGGGCTTAGTTACCAAGTGAGTTACACCTTGGCGAAATCAATGGATAACCGCTCCTTTGACCCGACGTTCAGCACCGTCAGGCGCGGTAGCTTTCAGTCGGCTTCCAGCACACCCTTCGATTTGCGCAATCGCAGGTTGAACTTTGCTCGTTCAGACTTCAACCGCAAGCATGCGCTGCAAGGTTACTTTGTTTATGATCTGCCGTTTGGTAAGGGACAACGGTGGGGCCGCAACAGTGGCCGCTGGCTGGATGAAATAATTGGCGGTTGGGAATGGGGCAGCATCATCAACTGGTCATCAGGCCGACCCTTCACCGTCTATTCCGGATTTAACACGGTCAGCAACGTCGTTCAGTCCACAGCTAACTGCAACGGTTGCAGCCCGAATATGGGGCAGCTTCAGGTTGATCCGGCGACGGGCGTTCTTTACTTCCTAAGCCGTGACCAGATTGGCTCTAGTTTCAATTCGGGCACGCGTTCGCGCGGTCAGTTCTCTGTGCCGGCGCCGGGAGAGATTGGTAATACGGGAAGAAATTTCTTCACAGGGCCGGGATTTTTCCAACTCGACATGACGATTGGAAAGAAATTCCGGTTCACCGAGAGGACTAATCTCGAAGTGAGGATGGAGGCGCAGAACCTCACGAACCATCCTTCCTTCGACATACCCGTTGCCAGAATCACCAGCGGGGGTTTCGGTGACATCTCAACGAGCCTGCTCAGCAGCTCCCGCAGAATGCAGTTGGCCGTGAAGTTTAATTTCTAGCTGACTCGGTCGGATTAGGGTGACATCGAATACGATTCTTGTTGCAGTCTGCGTGCGATTGTGAAGTTAAGTTTTCCTCGGGCACTCAATGTATCCACAGGTCTCGTTACTTGGTTCGTATCCGTGACTTCGTTGTCACCGCGCCTTGCTTTTTCGAAATGAACAGTGCGAAGACTGCGGCCCCTTGAGGCGGTGCCCGGGCGGGACCACGGAAACCCCTCGTTGAACTTCCATTTTGAGAGATCGTCGAGATTGACCAGCTCGATCACAATTTAATCAGGAGGCCCCTTAATGTTTGACCGAAAGTCGCATCAACACCGGTTTCTGTTACTGACTTTAGTGTTTGCGCTATCGTCACTCTTGTTGCCGCTGGGGGCGTCTGCCCAGACGGTTACCGGAACTCTGCAAGGCACTGTCACCGACAGCAAAGGCGCTGTCGTCCCTGGTGTTGATGTCGTCGTACGCAACGTGGAGACCGGGCAGGAGCGCACCCTCAGGACCAATAGCGATGGAGTATACACAGCAACGTTCCTTCCGCTTGGGCGCTACAGTGTCACAGCCTCGGGTCAGGGTTTCCGCTCAGTCTCTCAAGAGGACATTGAGATCACCCTAAATCAAACCCGAGTGATTGATATCACACTAAACCCCGGCGGAATTACTGAGGCGGTTCTAATTACTTCAGAGGCGGCCCCGATAAACACCACCAACGCCGAGATCAAAGGATCGCTTAATACCCATGAGATTCTGGATAAGCCGGTCTCAAACCAAGGTAGTTTTTTGAATCTTGCCGAAACCTTCGCAGGTTATCAGGAGAATCCTGTGGGTGGTCAAAATAACCCAACGGCTTCTTCCGGATCGTCTATCAACTTCAATGGCACCGGGACTCGCGGTGCCACGTTTCAAATTAATGGCGTCAACAATGACGACTCGTCAGAAAATCAACACCGGCAGGGAGTCTCGCTAGCTACCATCAAAGAATTTCAAGTTATCACGAACAATTTCACTGCCGAGTTTGGCCGTGGTTACGGGGCGGTTGTCCTTGTGCAAACTCTTTCCGGTACAAATAAAGTTGGGGGCAGTGCTTATTGGTTCAATCAAAATAGTCACTTGAATGCAACCAACAATGTGTTCGCTCCCGGCTCGATCAAGCCGGTAAACCGGCGCAACCAGTTTGGCTTTACTACTGGTTTCCCTATTCTCAAAAACCGCTTGTTCGGATTTGTCAGCTTGGACCATGTCGAGGATACGGGTGGTGGAACCATAAACCGAGACGTCTTCATCCCCAGTGAGTTCGATCCGGCCAACTGGTTTAAGATCACGCCGGCCAACGATACGCCGGCTAACAGAACGTTCATCCAATCAGTTCTGGATCGTTTCAAGACTAACAATATTCTGCCCAACGACCCGTTGCGGTGCCGCCGCTGCTTTAGGGGCGTGCAGAACCGGGACTTTCCATTAAGAGATTACTCGGGCCGGTTCGACTGGAACCCACGGGAAGACGATACGCTGACTGGAAGATGGCAGTATACGCGGCAAAGATTTCAGGCCGATGACGTCATCGTTGGTGAGCGCGCAGACCAGAACAACAAACAGCAAAATATCGGAATGACCTGGACGCATCTTTTCTCCCCGCAAACAGTCGGAGAGTTTCGCTACGGATTGGGGCTGCGGACCACCCTGGTGAACATTGCCGCCGGGAATGACACGCCCATAATTCGCTTCACTAATCCCCAGGTGGTGGCTGGAGCGACCATCATTGGAAATGCTGGAATCTTCCCCATTCAGCGATACCAGACGGATCACCAATTTGTCTACAACATCACAACGCTCTTTGGGAGCCACTACTTCAAGGCCGGAACCGATATTCGCCGGCAGAATCTGGACGACCTGGCCGACAGCTTCTCGCGTGGTTTTTACAGCTTCGGTGGAACTTGCAACGGAGTGGCTTACAGGGATGTTAACGTTCCACCGCCCAATAACACGTCTGGGTTCATTGCCTTTCTGAATGGTTGCGTCACTACGTTTACGAAAGGGTACGGGCCATTCTTCCTTGAAAACAGGATCAATGAATACAACATCTACGGTGAGGACAACTGGCGCGTACGACCGAACCTGACCCTCGATCTGGGGCTCCGCTATGAATACGTTGCGGTTCCCCGCGAGAAGAAAGGGCGAATTGATTATGTCTACAAGGACGACAAGGATAACATCGAGCCACGCGTAGGCTTCGCCTGGAGTCCGGGGTTCACAGAAGGATTGTTAGGTAGAGCTTTCGGCGGTCCCGGCAACTCCTCGATTCGCGGCGGTTACGGCATTTACCATGGAAGAATTTATCAGTCCGTCTTCTCGCAGGGAGGCGCAGGCTTGCGCTTCAATCCGCCAACCGCTTTATCCTTTAGCCAGACGGGGATTGCGACTTCACTCTTCAATCCCAACAACCTGGCTGATCCCACAAATGGCTTCGTGTTTGTTCCTGGTCCACAGGCTACACGTCATTCTATTAACATAGTCGACCCCGGGTTGGAGATGCCCTACACCCAACAGTGGAATCTTAGCATTGAGCGCCAACTGCCTTTCAGTTCCGCGTTGAGAGTCAGCTACACAGGTAACCGCGGGATTGGACTGCTTCGTTTCGCGCAGGGTAACATCCCAGCCCACGACCCGGTGAATGGAGTGCTTGTCGCCGATCACCCCAACAATCCCGCGAATTTGCGCGGTCAGGTAATTAGATTAGCCGCCGATGCTGAGTGCGCCGGGACAACCGCGACCACAATCAATGCGCAGTGTCCGGCCGTTGTACCGATCGGAGCTTTTGAATACAGCATGCGTGTTCCGCGCACCAACGAACGCCGTCCTGACGGACGCTACTCAACCAATACTCTGGTAAGCAACTCCTCCTGGAGCTACTACCATGGTTTGCAAGTCGAGTGGACCAAGAAGCTTAGTAGAGGACTCAACTACCAGCTGGCCTACACCTTCAGTAAGGCAATCGACACGACTTCGGAAGCGACCGATGTCAACACCGCTGCCAGCGGCGACACAAATCAAACGGGTAATCTTTCTCGCAACGCCCGTGGCCTCTCGCTCTTCGACACGCGCCACCGGCTCACTTTTTACGGCACATACCGGCTGCCTTTCTTTACGGAGCGCAAAGACTTCCTGGGACAAACTCTGGGCGGGTGGCAATTCGCGACCGTAGTGCGGCTCGCTTCAGGCACCCCTTTCACCGTGAGAAACAGTGGCGGAGCCGACCTCAACTTCGACGGCTTTGCCGAAACTCGTCCGGCGATCATTGACCCATCAATTCTGGGGAGAGGCGTTGACCATCCGTTAACTTCGCGCGACGTACTGCCGCGTTCAGCTTTCCGCCCGGCAACCTTAGCTGACTTTGGAAACGGGATCGTCGGACGCAACACTTTCTTCCGCGACGGTCAGAAAGTTGTGGACATCGGCATCACCAAGTATTTCGAGATGCCATTCGAAGGTCACCGCCTCATGCTCCGGGCGGATCTCTTCAATGCTTTGAATCATGTGTGGTATGGGACGCCCAGCGCTGACATCCAAGCTGCCAACTTTGGCGCTATCACGGGCACTAATGCCTTCTACACTCCGCGCGTCGTTTCGATCGCGCTCCGGTACACGTTCTAACTACTCTTAGGTAGCATTCGGGCGGGAGGGAAAACTCCGACCCATTTGACTAAAAAACCAGGAAGAGATCGGCGAAAGAGCGCTCCACGGTTTCGATCGGCATACACCCGAATTCTTAAGGACTGAATCTCGATGTTAGTAAAGCCCGTCAACAAAGCAGCCGTTTTGGGCGCTGCGCTCGCTGGCCTATTCATTTGCATAACAATTTCGTTTGCATCGCGGGCGCAAAGCACTTCGGCCGGGCCCGCTGATGCGCGAGACGTCGCGGCTCCTCCGCCTAACGAAGTGCGCGCGTTGTGGGTGGTGCGCACCACATTGACGTCGCCTGAAAAAATTCAGGCCATGGTGAAGGCGGCGGCGGACAACGGTTTCAACACAATAATCGTGCAGGTGCGCGGCCGCGGTGATGCTTACTACCGATCGAGTCGCGAACCGCGAGCTTCCGAATTGCGAGAGCAGCCGCTCACGTTTGACCCTTTGGCCGCTACGCTAGCTGAAGCAAGTCGGCGAGGTTTAAAAGTTCATGCCTGGATAAATACAAGTCTCCTGGCAAATCTTGATGCGCTGCCAACAGATCCGACCCACGTCTACAACCGGCATCCTGAATGGTTGGCCGTGCCCCGCTCCGTCGCAACGGAGCTTTACAATATGTCTCCTCGAGACCCGCTCTATAAGAAGCGAATCGTGGACTGGTCTAAAGCGAATCGCGCCGAGTTAGAAGGCGTCTACACCGGCCCCGCGAATCCACAAGTTCGCGACCACATCTACAAAATCTGGATGGACATTCTCGCAAAGTACGAGGTCGATGGCTTACATTTCGACTACGTTAGGCTTGCCAGCCCGGACTTTGATTACAGCCGTACATCGTTGGAAAGATTCCGCACGTGGTTACAGCCGAAATTGTCCGCTGCTCAATGGCGGGAGTTAAGGAACACGTTACAACAGAATCCGCTGGCTGCTGTCGATGCCTACCCACAGAAGTTTGGCGACTTTCAGCGTGAACAGATCACCGCGCTGGTTGAGCGCATCTATCGGGCTGTAAAGAAGAGGAAACCACAGGTCACCGTTTCGGCGGCCGTGTTTGCAAACGATGAGAATGCGTTTACACGTAGATTTCAGGACTGGCGCCGCTGGCTTTCAATGGGCATTCTTGATGTTGCCTGTCCCATGGCTTATTCCACAGACACCGCTGTCTTCCAAAAGCAAATCGAGGTCGCGACCACGAACGCTCATGCCGCCGGCCGTCAGGTATGGGCAGGAATTGGCGCTTATCGCATTCCTGTGGAGTCGACCGTGGAAAAGATCAATGTCGCTCGACGACTCGGTACGGATGGAATAGTTCTGTTTTCCTACGACTTTACAGCCCGACCTGGCGAATTTAACCCGCTCGGCGATTACCTGCGTCAGGTATCCAGAATCGCATTCAATCGAGTTGCTATTAACGATTAGCAAAGAATGTCACCAGGCGATCCGGTCTGGCGTCTTAGTGCGAAACAACCTTGCTATAGGCGCCGCACGAATTGGAAGGAACATGATTTCTGGGGCGGACGGCTGAAGTTCGGTCGATTTACAACAAAAATCTTGTGGCGGCTGCGCACCGCGGTGTATAAGTTATTTCTCCGTCGGGCTTTTCGCCTTCAGATTTCATCAATTGTCAGAGTTAAAAAAACGAAAGAGGAATCCCATGAAGCAGCATTTGAAACGTACCCTGTCAATCCTGTCATTGGCCGTTGCTCTATTGCTCGGAATGAGCACCGTTGCATTCGCTCAAGAGGTTACCGGCAGCATCGTCGGCACCGTTACTGACGCGAATGGCGCTGCCCTGAAAGGGGCGACTGTAACTATCACCGACAGTGCAAAGAATGTCGTTGTTCGCACGCTGGTAACTGACGACGACGGAGCGTATACAGCCCGCGACCTTCCTGTAGCAACCTACGATGTAAGTGTTGAGGCCGCCAACTTCAAGCGCCACCTGGAAAGTAAAGTTCACGTTGACGTGGGAC
>JBHENH010000108.1:0-10464 GCA_046262135.1 Pyrinomonadaceae bacterium | reverse complement strand
GATTACTTTCAGCGTCCCGTGGAGAGGACTCGCTGGTCAAGGCAGATATGTCTTCATCGGGTTCCCCGATGATCGCAATGAGTTGCCCGAGGGGCGCCGACTCGCCCTCCTTGATCAAAATCTTGCGCAACACGCCGTTTCCGAGGGCCTGCATTTCCATGGTGGCCTTATCGGTATCAATTTCGGCCAGCGGTTCGCCCATAGACACTTTGTCCCCCTCCTTCTTGAGCCAGCGGGACAGTTGGCCCTCTTCCATGGTGGGAGAGAGCTTGGGCATAATTACCTCAGTTGCCATTTATTCCTCGTAAATAATGAAGTGAATCGTAAATAGATAAGCTGTTTGACTGAAAGGCTAACTCGAACCCGACGTTTGTGTGGTCGTAGTAATACGTGCCTATTCACTATTTCGATTCATCGTCTACTAGTCTAGATAAGCAACTTCGCGTACGGCGGCGACGATCTGATCCACGCCGGGGATTGCAAGATTTTCCAGATTCTTGGCGTAAGGCATGGGAACGTCGGCGCCAGAGACTCGTTTGACTGGAGCGTCAAGATAGTCGAACGCGCGTTCCATAATCGCTGTGCTAATCTCCGCAGCCACCCCGCAAAACGGATGCGAGTCCTCGGCAACCACGACACGATTCGTTTTCTTCACTGACGCGATTATCGTTTCCAGATCGAGCGGTCGGATTGTTCGCGGATCTATTACTTCACACGAGACTCCTTCCTTGTCCAAAAGTTCGGCGGCCTTTAGCGCCACCGGCACCATTAGCGATCGAGCTACAATAGTCGCGTCCGTGCCTTCGCGTTTTACGTCTGCGACGCCAAGCGGAACAGTGAAGTCCTCATCCTCGGGCACTTCACCTTTGTTGCCATACATTCTCTCCTGTTCAATAAAGATCACAGGGTCGTCATCTCGGATAGCCGACTTTAGCAGACCCTTTGCGTCGGCAGGTGTGGAAGGCATGACGACCTTCAAACCGGGGAAGTGGGAATACCACGATTCGAGGGCTTGTGAATGCTGTGAAGAGACCTGAAAAGCAGAACCGCCGGGTCCACGAAAAACCATCGGAATTTTGTATTGGCCGCCGGACATGTAAAGCATCTTGGCCGCAGAATTGATAATTTGATCGGTGGCGAGAATCGAAAAATTAAACGTCATAAACTCGATCACCGGTCGCAGCCCAACCATGGCCGCTCCCACACCCAGACCGGCAAACCCCAGTTCTGTTATTGGCGTGTCGATAACGCGCTTCTCGCCTAGTTCCTGCAGCAAACCCTTCGTAACTTTGTATGCGCCTTGATAAGCCGCCACCTCTTCCCCCATTAGGAAGACGTTTTCATCACGAAGCATCTCCTCACGTAGAGCTTGATTTAGTGCTTCGCGGATCGTTACGACAGCCATTTATTGAGCCTTTTCTATGTTGCCCTGCTGGTCGGACTACCGGGCGTTCGGTCCACCCGGCTCGATTGGGTTTGCATAGACGTCGGTGAAGAGTTCTTCAGGCGCCGGCAACGGGCTCTCTTCGGCGAACTTCAAAGCCTCGTCGACCTCCGCTTTCACTTCTGCTTCAATCTTCTGAAATTGTTGAGCGTCCAGAATTTTTTCTTCTTTCAGGCTGGCTGAAAAGAGCTTGATAGGATCGCGCTCCTGGTGGAGCTCGATCTCAGCACGTGTTCTGTAGTTTCCCGGGTCCGACATTGAGTGGCCCATAAACCTGTAAGTGCGGACCTCGAGCAGTGTGGGAGAATAGTCCTTGCGGGCTCGCTCAACCGCGCGAAGTGTCGCTTCGCGAACGGCCAGGACGTCCATGCCGTCGACAAATTCGGATGCGATCTCGTAGGCACAAGCTTTTTGAGAAATGTCCTGAAACGACATGGCCCGCTTGAGTGAAGTTCCCATTCCGTATTGATTATTTTCGCAAATGTAAATGCACGGCAGTTTCCATAGCTGGGCCATGTTTAGCGATTCATGAAAGGCTCCCTGGTTTACCGCCGCTTCACCAAAGAAACAAAGTGTAACCTGGTCTGTCTCCTTGTATTTTGAAGCAAAGGCAACGCCCGTAGCCAAAGGAATTTGTCCACCAACAATGGCATGTCCGCCAAGGAAGTTCACCTCTTTATCAAACATGTGCATCGAACCACCCTTGCCGCGCGAGCAGCCTGTAGCCTTGCCGAAAAGTTCGGCCATCACAGATTTCGCAGACATACCTTTCGCAAGAGCATGCGCGTGATCACGATAGCTGGTTAGCACATAATCTTCTTTACGGATTGCGGAAATCGCCCCGATCGCTACTGCCTCCTGGCCGATATAAAGGTGACAGAAACCACCAATTTTTCCCGCGCTGTAAGCCTCCGCCGACTTCTCTTCAAAACGACGTGCAAGGATCATTTGCCGGTAAATGCTGGTTAGCACCGCTCGATCGATGCCGGATAGCCGGCTCTTCTGTGCCTCCTTCAAAGAGCGCGCGTCCGGTGGAGACGCTTGGGATTCGGCGCCGTTCGTGGCGTCCTGATCCAACAAGCCAGTCGCACTTGCGTCCTCCGCTCCAATGCGAGAGGACTCGGGTGTTTGTTTTCTCATCTCGTAGTTTGCTTCGCCACGGCTGACTATTTGAGTAACAGACTGCTGTCAAACGGAGGTCCAAATGAAGATCAAATCTGATTGAATATTAAACGATGCAAGGGATTATACGCGAGGTTTATGAGGTCGCGCAAAACGAGTTGGTCACAACAAAAAAGCACACCGTATTTGCTTACGGTGTGCTTTTTACTGGGACGATGCCTCTTGCTTATCTAAAGGCGTCAAGATTACCAATAGGAGCGTTGGCGAGACTTATGACAGTTTTTCGCGAATGCTTATCGTTTTGCATCTTTCGTGCGGCGGCCGTCAACAACTCTTCCGTCGTCTCGCCCTCATCCGGAAAGCATGAAACACCCATGCTTAACCCTAGCTGTACAACCTTCCCGGTGCGGACAGAAAATTTCTGCGCCTCTACTGCGCTCCTGATTCGTTCGCCCACTGCTACCGCCATATGTGTCGAGGCCATCGGCATAATGGCAACAAACTCATCGCCGGCGTAACGCGTCAGAATATCCATCTGCCTGAGTTCTTTTCGAATAACCCCCGCTACGCCCGCCAGGACGCGATCGCCGACGGCATGCCCATACTGATCATTGATGCCCTTGAAGTCGTCGATGTCCATGCTTAGCACGGCCAGGGATTCATTGCTCATACGCTGGCACTCGGCAATCCGCTGCTCAAGCATCATATAGAAACCGCGCGCGTTGGGAAGTTCTGTGAGCGGATCGGTAAGTGCGCTCTCCTTCGTCTTCTCGAAGGTCAGTGCATTATTAAGCGCGCTCGAAGCGTGTTGACAAACGGACTCGAGTAACCGCACGTGCTCGGTGGAATAAGAAGTCCGACTCTTGGAATAGAGTGTGATAGCGCCAAAGGCGCCGTCCTCGCGAAGCAAAGGAGACACCAGCACGCCTTTATATTTTCCGGCGATTTCGTCAGGGACTCCGACCAAATCGAGTTCCGGGGAAGCGTTACACATCGAACGAGCATTTGCGATAACCCACCCGCTTATACCATCACCAATACTCATGCGGCGACGGTGGAAAGCATCCGGGTGCTCGCCTGCAACGTGCTCGGCGACCGCTTTACCCGACTTCTCATCGACAATAAAGATTATACAAGTGTCGAAGGGAACGATTGCCCTCAGTTTGTTCGAGACCAGCGTGACAGTGTCGAAGAAATTCAAAGATGAACCGATCGTTTGTGCTATCTCATGAAGGGCAAACACCTCTCGCTGTGCCTCGGTTATGGATCGGAATCCGGCATCGCCATCAGGCGTACCAAGTAAGTTTGATGCAAGACCCGCATCCGGTTTCGTCTTAGTTTGATAATCGAGTTGCGTCTCTTCTTCGACCTGTTCCTGAATATCTTCGGCGTCAATAAGCCTGTCGAAGTCTTCGACGTGTTCGATGAAGACTTCAACTACACGCGGATCGAAGGCGGTTCCTGACATGTTTCTAAGTAATGCCAGCGAATCCTCACGCTTCATACCTTTGCGATAAGGCCGGTCGCAGCGAGTGGCGTCGTAAAAGTCGACGACCGAGATGATTCGAGCCACGAGCGGAATGCCTTCGCCCTTGAGACCTTTTGGGTACCCGCTACCGTCCCATTTTTCATGGTGGTAACGAACAATGTCCTCCACCGGGTAAGGGAAGTTAACCCTCCGCAGAATATCGCCGCCTACCGTCGGGTGGATCTTCATTTTCGCGAATTCCGCCTCGGTAAGCTTGCCCGGTTTGTTGAGGATGTATTCAGGAACGGCGAGTTTGCCGATGTCATGCAGCAACGCGCCGGCAAAAAGGGCTTGTACTTCCGATTCTCCAACCTTGAAGAGCCTGCCCATTTCTGAAGCGTATATCTGCGTCCGCCGAACATGGCCGTGAGTGGTTTGGTCTTTGGCGTCGATAGCGATTGCGAGCGACTCGATAGTATTCATGTGAATAGTCGCCATCTCCTCGACGTGTTTCCGTTGATCAGCTTCTGCGCGCCGCACCTCCTCCAAACGCTTTTCGTTAAATCTGTAGAGCAGGTGAACGAGTCCTATTATTAGCGCGCCCAGAAGGATGGAAGGGATTCCAGCGCCCTGGATCGCCGAATAGAAAAGGACCGCTGCCGCAGCTCCGGCAACGTGAGTGGTAAGTGTCCAAACCAAACTTTCCTGTGAAGGAAGCACGCGTGGTTTTCCATCAACGATGTTAAGGAAATAGACCGTCGCCCAGGTGCTTAGAAAGTATTGCAACACTGCCAACACACAAAGCGGAAGCAGAAACACATTCAAAGGAAGCCCCGCCCCGGTTTGAGTGAAGTCGGTCGAAAAGATCATTGCGAGAAATCCGTAACAAGACGCGGAAACAAACGTCGAGATGACCGCTATCGCGGTAGTCGAAATTGCCTCTTTGCGGCTGGCAAGTCCATAAGTTGAGACGAAGCCAACGATGGCTGCTAACAACGTAGCCGGACCGGCCGTGTTTGCCGGCGGCACGGCGTAGAGAATGACCGCCAAAAAAACGAACGCGTCAGCCACTGATTTCCGACTGCGACTAACCCCGACGGCTGTACTGATGGAAATCGTGAAACGACTGGCTGCGAGCGTCAAGACAAGCAGCACTGCCCATGACAGCAAGCCGGCACTGGTGAGCCATGGCAGCTTTACCGTTGAAAATAGAGCCACGCATAACAGAAAGAGTGCGAGTGCTGAGATCCCGACCAACAGAATCGAGCTCTTCCAGTTTCTTTTTTCAATCATTGTTAGGATGTCCATGATTACCCTTACGGAAGGCGGGCTGGCGGTCACAGGTTGAGGCACTTTTACGAGATGAACCTACGACTGCAGAATTCAGAGGAAATAGGTCTTTGGGAGGGCCAACCGTGTTGGCAGGATGCCAACGATGATTGGCATGCCGTAAAAGATAACCTTTTGACTAGGCTGAGTCAAGACTTAAGAAGTTGCTAAGCATGGCTTTACGCGACCTAAGGACAGCGTGTGACCGAGCATCCCGCGCGCAGTTCTTAGCCGTCCATTTAACTCAAAGCGCTGCGGCAGCCCGATTTCTCAGTTGTACGGCCAATCCAGAGGCACTGGTAACGGGTTGTTGGCAGACAAAGTGTTCGCACACATAGGCGGTAGGTTTACCTTCCAATGGCGGACGATCCCGTAGCAACGGAATGAAACCCGAGAGTGTCAGGTCGCCAGGCGCGGCTTGCGCCACCACTTTATTTGGCAGGTAGACCTTCCAGACTTCTCTTAGCAACGACTGCAACTCCCCTGATGCTGGGTCTCCTACAAGCGCAATTTCTTTGGGAGTTGCCAAGTAGAAATCGCTCGCGCAAAGCATGCGTCCGAATCCGGACGGGTATCGACGCATCGATGACGCCGTGAGCCGAAGGATAGTCGCCGCCCGTCTTTGATAGTCGCTGTTGTCGGTCAGAAGTCCTATCCGCAAAAGAACGTCAGCGGCAACCGAGTTACCAGAAGGCGTAGCGTTATCAAAAAAATCCTTCGACCGAACGATGAGCGTTTCGTGACTTCTCCCGGTAAAGAAAAACCCACCTTCCTCGGCATCCCAAAACTCGTCGACCATTGTCGTGGTCAACGTAGTAGCTTCTTCAAACCATCTTAATTCGCCCGTTGTTTCAAACAACGTGAGGAGACCTTCGACAAAAAATGCATAGTCTTCCAGATACGCGTTAAGCTTCGCTTCACCGTCTTTATAGGTCCTTAAAAGCAAACTATCTCTGCGTAAGTTCTCCAGCACGAATGCGGCGTTTCCTCTTGCCACCTCCGCATAGTCCGGACGATTTAGAATTGCGGCAGCCTCAGCGAAGCTCGCCAACATTAAGCCATTCCACGCGGTTAAGACCTTTTCGTCTCGGGCCGGCTTTGTTCTTTTCTCACGCCCCTCAAACAATTTCCGTCGAGTAATCTGAAGAACTGCACTCAAATGCTCAGCGGTTACGTTGTGATTTGCGGCAACGCTCGAAAGCTCGTTTGTAACGTTCAGAATATTTTTGCCTTCGAAGTTACCTGCTTTAGTGACGTTGTAATAGGATGCGAAGAGGCTAGCGTCTTCACCACCGAGCAGTTCTTCTATCTTATCCAGGCTCCAGACAAAGAATTTTCCCTCCACCCCTTCCGAGTCTGCATCCTGGGTCGAGTAAAACCCTCCGCTCGGGTCAAACATCTCGCGGACGACGTAGTCCAGGATACCCTCCGCCACTTCACGCGCGGACTCTTCCTGCGTCAACTGGTAGTAATGTAAATAGAGGCGAGACAGCAGAGCGTTGTCATACAGCATTTTTTCGAAGTGTGGTACCAGCCAGCGCGCATCTGTAGAGTAACGATGAAAACCGCCGCCCAGTTGATCGTAGATGCCGCCATGGGCCATTTTCCTGCAGGTATTACGAACGATGTCCAGAGCTTGAGGATCAGAGGTGCGGTAGAAGCCACGGAGTAAAAACTCGAGAGTCATCGCCGGCGGAAATTTGGGCGCTCCGCCAAACCCTCCATTCGTTGCATCGTAGGAATTAACGATTCCTCGATGCGCCGTGCTCAAGAGATCAAACGACAACAGCTGATCGGACTCGCTCGTTGCTGTTGCCCTCCTTAGCGCTGTAAGGATGGACTGAGCAGTTTCCGCGATATCATCAGGTCGGTCTCGATAAGCGTCGGCCAGGCCGATTAGTACACGTGGAAAACCGGGCATGTTGTAGCGATCTTCGGGGGGAAAGTAGGTTCCAGCATAGAACGGAACCGCGTCCGGCGTTAAGAAGACGGTCATCGGCCAACCGCCATGGTGCGTCATCATCTGAACCGCATTCATGTAGATTTGATCGAGGTCCGGCCGCTCTTCTCGATCGACCTTAATATTGACAAAATTTCCATTCATCAGCTTGGCAATCTCTTCGTTTTCAAACGATTCATGCTCCATCACGTGACACCAATGACATGCTGAGTAACCGATACTCAACAAGATTGGTTTCAGATCGCGTTTCGCAACCTCGAAGGCCTCCGGTCCCCACGGGTACCAGTCCACAGGGTTATGTGCGTGCTGCAACAAGTATGGGCTTGTCTCGTTAATGAGCCGGTTGGTGTGGACTTTGTCAGGCATAAAACGATTCCCGATCGTGGAATTTTGTACATTCTACTGTTTCATGGAGGGAAACCCGAATGGAGTAAGTGAGTCAGCCGACCGCCGCCCTACTGGCTAACTCGGCGGCCGAACAACGTCGTCACTCGAGTCTTAATTCCCACAGGTTGATTTGACGCATCCTAAATATGAATCCATCCTTGCGTTTTATTCAGTTGCGCGCGATTTGCTATACTCAATACTGAATGGCCATTCATTTTAGCGTGCAGAGACTTGTGAGGAGTATTGATGGAACGTGAAACTCTCGAGATGGATGTCGTATTCGTGGGTGCGGGTCCGGCAAACCTCAGCGGTGCGTTTCACCTTGCCGGATTGATAAAGGCTCACAACGAGGCGGTTCAGCGCGGCGAACGCGGTGGGAAATCGTTGGGAGCGATCGAAATCGGCGTGATCGAAAAGGGCTCCTCAGTGGGTTCGCATATTCTTTCGGGGGCCGTTATGGATCCGCGCGCGTTGAGGGAATTAATTCCGGATTTCCTTAAACAAGGCGCACCGCTTGAATCAGCGGTTGTGGAAGATCACTTTCTTTATCTAACACAAAAGCGTGCGCTGCGTTCTCCGTTTACGCCGCCCCCTCTGAAGAACCACGGTTACTACATTGTCTCTCTCAACCGCCTTACGGCTTGGCTGGGTGAAAAATGTGAAGAAGCTGGTGTCAACATTTTTCCGGAGTTTCCCGGCGCGGACCTGATCTATGGTGAGGAAGACTCGGTCTTAGGCGTTAGAACCGGCGATAAAGGTATTGATAAGGAAGGGAAGCACAAAGCTAATTTTGAGCCCGGCGTGGATCTCCGCGCGAAGATAACGGTTCTCGGCGAGGGGCCTCGCGGCTCACTCACCAAGCAGTTAGTGCAACGCCTGAATCTCGATGCTGGTCGCGAGCCACAAGTTTATAGCATCGGAGTGAAGGAGTTGTGGGAGTTGCCCGATGACCGTTACCCTGCAGGAACGGTGACGCACACTCTCGGGTATCCGTCCGACTCACAAACCTATGGCGGTGGTTGGATCTATGGAATGCAGAATCGCATTCTCAATGTTGGGTACGTTACGGGCCTCGATTACAAGGATCCGTTACTGGACCCCCACGCCGAGTTTCAGAAATTCAAGCAGCACCCATTTCTGAGCAAGCTCCTCGACGGGGGAAAGATGATCCGTTACGGCGCGAAGACTATTGCCGCGGGTGGTTATTTTGCTATGCCTCGGCTTTACGCTGGCGGGGTCCTTCTGGTCGGGGATTGCGCGGGCTTGCTCAATTCACAGCGGCTGAAGGGAATTCATTCGGCCATCAAGAGCGGAATGCTTGCGGCAGAAACGATTTTTGATGCGCTGTTAGCAAACGACTATTCAGCTAAGCAATTGCAGCGTTACGAGAAACTCATAGAACAAAGCTGGATTGTTCCAGAGCTTCGGAAGGTCAGGAACTTTCACGCCGGATTTAAGCATGGCCGTTGGCTGGGACTTATAAATACCGGCTTGCAATTTATAACGCGCGGCAGATCATGGGGAATTTTTGATCGTGCGAAAGCCGCACCCGGCCATGAGGAGATGAGGAAGCTCTCAGCCTATGGATATCACGGTGACAATATAGAGCAGCGCTACAACGGGCTTCGATTTGACGGGAAGATCGCCTTCAACAAACTAATCGACCTGTATCATGCCGCCGTAGGTCACAGTGAAGACCAACCTGGCCATCTTCATGTGCTCGACACGAACATTTGTGCGACGCGCTGTGCTGAGGAATATGGTAATCCTTGCCAGCGTTTCTGCCCGGCTGCTGTCTATGAGATAGTTGAGGATGGAACGAGCGGCAGACGCAAGTTACAGATAAATTTCTCAAACTGCGTTCATTGCAAGACGTGTGACATCATGGATCCCTACCAGATCATTAACTGGGTGACTCCGGAGGGAGGCGGCGGGCCGGATTATAAGGGCATGTGACGCAAGTATCACCGAGCTTTGTGTGTGCCTGGTTACTCCTCATCATCCTCACCAGTCACAGTGAAGTTCACCCGCCCGCGCATCACTTCTTCCAACGCAATACGGGTGTTTTTGTGTTTCACTGTGTCAATGTCGATGCGCGGGCGCGCGCCGCGCTGTAGTTGCTTACTTCGTTTTGCGGCGAGGATAATGAGCCGGTATTTGGAGTCGATTTCCGGTGCCTGCGCTTCTTCTACTACTTCTTCAATCTCTTCTTTCGCTGTCATTATTACTGCTGATCCTCCTGCTTCAAAATAAATATCAATTAAGATTTCTGTTTTCCTGGGCGGCAAATGCCTTTAGCACGCGCCTGACCTGCGGTTCTCGGCGGCTGAGACGGGCCCGTTCAGCGTTAACAATCGCGGCCATCTCGACGTCATCATTAATGATCACATACTGAAAGGATGCGTAATCTTCCAGTTCCTTTGGCGCCGTGCGTAAGCGCAAGTCGAGTTCTTCGGGAGCGTCGGTTCCGCGTGCCTGCAGCCGGTTCCTCAAGACTTCGAAGGAGGGTGGCAGTATGAATATGCTTACCGAATCCGGCATTAGCTCCCGAACGCTGGCAGCGCCCTGCACATCGACTTCGAGAATGATATCCCGGCCCTGGGAAATCTCCAGGAACACCTGTTCACGTGCCGTTCCGTATAACTTGCTGTGCACATGTGCCCATTCAAGAAATTCATTTGCGGCGATCATCAGCTTGAATTTTTCGGGTGTGACAAAGAAATACTCGCGGCCATCCACTTCTCCAGGCCGTGG
>JBHENH010000107.1:1142-10468 GCA_046262135.1 Pyrinomonadaceae bacterium | reverse complement strand
GCAGCGATCAGCGTTACCGGATCACTCGGATTGAGACCAAACAATTGATTCGAAATCAGGCGTGCTGCGCCCAGCGCGACTGGGACGCCCAGCGCCAAACCGACGAGAACCAGCAACAGTGTTTCTCGGAGCACCATCCAGGTGATATCACCCCGCTCGGCCCCTAACGCCATGCGTATTCCAATCTCGTTTGTGCGGCGAACCACGCCGCTGGCCATGACCCCATATAACCCGACGCAAGCGAGCAAAAGTGCCAATGCTCCAAAGAAACTAACCAGCTGCGCCAGCAATCGATCCTCGGCAAACGTCGCCTGCAGTTGTTCGTGCAATGTCTTCACATTAAAGATCGGCAGCTTATCGTCGACCTGATTAATGGCTTGTCGAACGGCCGGTGCGAAACCTGCCGGATTGTTAACTGTTCGGATTTGAAAATTCACGGAATATGCAGACTGATCCTGGAGTTGCAGAATCGGGCGATAGACCGCGGCCTGTACTTCGTTGCGCGCGTTTGAAGATTTGAAGTTGCCGATTACTCCAACTATTTCAATCGGATCTTCTTTTTCCGACTCGTCGCCAAAATGGAAGGTGCGTCCAATCGGGTTTTGTCCTTTAAAGTAGTGATCAGCAAATGCTTTATTAACGACCGCGATTTTCTGAGCAGCCGCGTTATCGCGCGGGCCGATTTGTCGCCCCTGCAGTAAAGGAATTCCAAGGGTGTCGCAGTAGTTGGGCCCGATCAGCACATCTTCAACGATGCGTCGCTCGCCCGGTTGTGGTGTGTAACCCTGTACCGTGACATCGCTGGTCGTGCTTGTTCCGCTCATCGGCGAATAACTGGACATGGTGACGCTTTGTACGCCGGGCAGGGCCGTCAGACGGTCGAGCAATTGCTGATAGACGGATGCGAGCTCCGTAGGCTTATATCCCGCCAGACGTGAATCAACGCCAACGAGCAGAACATTTTCCCGATTAAATCCAACATCCTCATCTTGCAGTTTCAGCAAACTGCGCGCGAATAGGCCTGCGCCGGTAAGCAGCACCATGGACAGGCTGATCTGGGCCACCACTAAGGCAGACGACAGCCCGAACCGGAAGCGTCGCGTGCCGGTGCGGCTCTTCTCTTTTAGGGCAACGGTGAGATCGGATTTACTTGCACGTATCGCTGGCGCAAGTCCAAAAAGAAGACCGGCGATAATTGAAACGCCTGCGGTAAAGGCAAGCACGGTGGCGTCCGGATGCGTATCTAGAGGCGTTTCGCCGGCGACCAACCGCACTAAAAGGCTGGCGCCCCATTGGGCCATCAACACGCCGCAGATTCCGCCGATGGCGGCAAGCAACATGCTTTCAGTGAGAAGTTGCCGGATGATTCGATAGCGGCTTGCGCCGAGCGCCAATCGCAAAGATATCTCCGCCTTTCTGGTGGCGGCACGAGCGAGGAACAAACTTCCGACATTCGCGCAGGCGATTAGCAGTACCAGACCGACGATGCCCATCAGCATGTGTAACGGCTTTGAGTAAACGAACCGAAGACCGGAAATACCGCGTCCGCCATCCGCGAGTTTTACGTATGTGTTTTGAATCGCTCGTTGACGAGCTTCGCTCAACTGACTGCCGGCCTGTTCGGTCAAAAACTGATGGAGCATGAGATTGACCTGGGCCTGAGCCTGTTCTATGGACGTGTCTTTCTTGAGGCGTCCCATTAGTGACAGCCAGTAAACTTTTTGGTTGTCCAAATAAGATGGACGTAATTCAATCTGGGGCTGCAAGGACAAGGGCAACCAGAAGTCGGGAGAACGTCGAACCCGCTCGCCGAAAAACTCCGGAGGCGTGATGCCAACAATCGTGAAACCCGTACCATTTAGGAGGACGTTCTTCCCGATGATCGCGTTATCACTATTTAATCGTTGTTGCCAGTATCGATAACTGATTACCGCCGCGGGAAGCGCCGTAGGTTTGTCGTCCTCGGGGGTGAGGACGCGCCCTTTCATTGCTGTCACGCCCAGGACCGAAAAATAGTTTCCCGAGACAAGATGGCCTTGCGCTCTCTGAGCGGATGCACCCGCTTGACCTTCGGGCTGGCGCACGCTGAGGCGGTTTTCTCCACTGCGAAATGCGCAAATATCCTGAAACGTTTGATCATGATTGCGAAGGTATTGATAGGAGTCGTACGAAAATATCGACCACTCACCTTTGGGCGGGTCTCCCGTGGAAGTGCCTTCAGAATGATCCTCATTGAACAGGACCAATTCCTGTGGATTGAAGACAGGGAGTGACTTAAGCAGGACCGCGTTTACGAGTGTAAAAATCGCCGTGTTGGCGCCAATGCCAAGCGCGAGCGTGAGCACGACAATCGAGGTAAAGCCAAGCCGTTTTCTTAGGGTCCTAAAGCCAAAACGAATGTCGTTGAATAATGTACTCATGACTTTACTTCAAATTCCAAGTTCGACTTCGGTCTTCGGTCTTGGGTCTTCGTATCCGTTCTACTTCTGCGTGTCATGTGGCGGCTTTGCCGCATCCTTTCCGGTAAGCCTTTGGCTTACCGGCCAATCTTGGATCTGCTGAGGCTCCGCCTCGGCGCCAATTCCCTCTCTTCGATCTCAGAGTGAGCTACAAAGGCATAGCCTTAGTGGGTACGACCTACTCGGTAAGCCGGAGGCTTACCGCAAAGGTTGCAGCTAAGCCGCTGTGCTAAGTTGCCAATCGCCAATCGGCAATCGATTCACTCGTCGCGGAGCGCGACCAGCGGATCAACCTTGGTTGCGCGTCGCGCGGGGACATAACAGGCCAGCAAAGCGATCACGATTAGAGACACGACGACACCGGCAAACGTTTGTGTGTCCGTCGGCGCTACATGGAACAACAAACTCGAGAGCAAACGCGTCAAAGCGAACGCGCCTGCTAGTCCAATCACTACTCCGATTAGAGCGAGCGTCATCCCATTCTTGAGCACTAACTTCAGGACGTCCGCAGCTCGCGCGCCGAGTGCCATGCGGATGCCGATCTCCTGCGTGCGCTGCGTCACTGCGTAAGACATCACGCCGTAGATTCCTACCGACGCCAGCAACAAAGCGCATAAGCCAAAAACCGCAAGGATGTAAGTCATCAAACGCTTTGGCGACATTCGCTCGTAAAGCATCTGGCTCACTGTCTTAACCCTGGAGACAGGCAGAGACGAATCCAGCGCCCGCACTTCGCTGCGCACCGCAGAGGTAAGCTGGGTTGGATCCTGTGTGGCGCGAATAATCAGGTTCATCGTTCGATTTGGATTTTGTGAGTATGGTAGGTAAGCCGTGGCGTCGACGGTCCCGTCGAGATCGTCATCCTGCACGTCAGCCACGACGCCCACAATCTCCTGCGTGTTCTTGTCGTCGTTAGCGAGACTTAGTCGCTGCCCGACCGGCTCCCGGCCCGGCATGAACCGTTTGGCAAATGTCTCATTAACCAAAATAACGCGCCCTGCCTTCACGTCATCCTGTGCGGTAAACAGCCGGCCACGTCGCAGCGCGGTGCCGATGGCGTCAAAGTAACCAGGTGTTGTTATTCGTACTTCAACATAAGGCTGCTCGCCCTTGCGGAAGGGTGGTTGGCCCACAATCTGAAAAGTATTGCTGTTGTTTGAGGAGCTGAAGGGAACGATACTTACGGCTCCACTTTTGATCACTCCCGGCAGCGCTTCTACACGCCCGAGAAGCTGCTGATAAAAATCCAGTCTCTTGTTTTTATCTTCGTAGGTATCCGGTGGCAATGAAACCTCCATTGCCAGCACGTTTTCTGGCTTGATGCCGAGGTCCGCGCGCAGCAGTTCAACGAAACTACGGACCATCAATCCCGCTCCGATGAGCAAAACCAACGAGAGCGCTACTTCAGAAACAACCAGAATGCTCCGTATCCTTGTGTGGCCGCCTTTGCCCGAGTCGCCCCTGCCCCCTGCCTTGAGGGCCTCATTCAGATTTGTTCGCGTTGAGTGCCATACGGGAGCCAGTCCAGCCAGGCTGCCTGCGAACGCTGACACGACGAAAGTGAAAGCGAGAACGGTGAAGTTGATGCCGAGACGGCCCCAACCGGGGATGAACTTTGAAAAATCTTCCGGAATGCCATGGGCCAAAGCCTGAATGGCCCAGACTGAAACAAAGAGGCCAACGGCCCCGCCCAGCAACCCTAGCAACGCGCTTTCCGTAAGCGCCTGGCGAATCAAACGCCCACGGCTCGCGCCCAGAGCCAAACGGACCGCAGTTTCTCTTTGTCGCGATGCCGCGCGCACCAGCAGCAGGTTGGCAACGTTTGCGCAAGCTATGAGCAGTACAAACACGACTGCACCCATCGCAACCGGCACGCCCGCGCGCGCGCCTCTTACTGCGTCATCCGTGAGTGTCACCACGGAGACGTCGATCCCAGTGTTCGTTTCCGGAAACTGCTGTTGCGCGCGTTTAGCGATGCCCCGCAGGTCGGCCTGCGCTTGAGCGGCAGAAATATTCGGCTTCAACAAACCTATGACTCGAAGGTAGTGATTTTCCCGGTCGTGTTGCTCTTTGCCATCGAAGACGAGAGGCGTCCACATCTCCCCCGCGTTGTAGGGATAGTTGAAGTCTGCCGGCATGACGCCGATGACTGTGAAGGCTTTCCGGTTTAGAGTGATTGTCTTGCCGACGATTTGCGGATCACTACCGAGCTGCCGTTGCCAGAAACTGTGCTTGAGCACTACAACCTGGTCGTGGCCGGGCTCGCTCTCTTCCGGCAGGAAGGTTCGTCCTCTGGATGCTTTCACACCCAGAGCCTCGAAAAACCCGTTCGTCACGCCATATCCCGAAAACCGTTCCGGATTTGCGCCGTCAGAGACACTGAATGACCTCTGATCAATGGCCACTAACTGCTCGCAGACTTGATTCTGTTCTTGCCAGTCAGTGAAGTTTCCAGGGGCGACTGATCCACGCACAGTTCCCACCGCAGCGTTTTGTTCCCACAAAACTAAAAGCCGATCCTGGTTTGGGTAAGAAAACGGATGCAGGATGAGTGCATCCAGGGTACTAAAGATGGTGGTATTAGCAGCGATGCCCAGCGCGAGTGTCAGTACAGCAACGGCCGTAAACGCCGGATATCTTATGAGGGAGCGAACCGAGAATTTTAGATCCCGCAAAAGTGAATCCATCGCAGTTCCTAACGTTTATTCAACTTTGACAACCATCAACGTCGCATCATCGTAAGCTTCACCAGCACTAAACTCGTTTACCGCTTCCATGATCCGATCGCGTAATTCTGCCGCTTGGAGTTTGTGGCTCCCGGTCACTAGTTCGGTCAATAATTGTTCTAGACGATCTTCGCCAAATTCCCGGCCGGAAGCATTTCTAGCTTCGGTTACACCGTCGGTGAAAAGTACTAAACAGTCGCCGCTCCTTAGATCAATCTCGCCTTGCGCGTAATGTCGATCTGGGAACACGCCGAGTACTGGTCCACCTTCTTTCATTCGCAGGCAAGCGCCGACTCGAATCAACATAGGTGGACAGTGACCCGCGTTTGTGTATGAGAGTTTTTTGTTTTCAGTGTCGACGAGGGCGTAGAAACAGGTGATAAATCTATGCGACACGATGTTGGTACACATGACGCGGTTGACGCAGGCGCACAATTCGCCCGGCGCCGCCACATCAGAAGCAAAAGATTTCAGGACCGCCTGAACATTCGACATCAACAAGGCCGCAGGCATTCCCTTACCCGCGACGTCAGCAATGCAGAGGCCGGTGTGTCGCTCGGTAAACTTCAGGATGTCGAAATAGTCCCCGCCAACAACTCGCGCCGGCTTCCATGCGATGGCAATGTCGAACCCATCGATATCGGGCAGCGCGCCGGGCATGAGCGCCGCTTGAATCTCTTGGGACTCTTCTAATTCCTGTTGCAGTTTGTCACTTATGTTTCGGTTCTCAGCGTCAAGCACTCGTTGCTGCCGTTTCTTGCGGCCCAACTCGATTTGCGTGGTGACACTCTTAAGCAGGCTCGAGTTGTCCCAGGGCTTTAGCACAAAGTCGCGAACTCCGCGATTCATCGCTTCCACCGCCAGCTCAACCGAGCCCCAGGCGGTGAGCACGACCACCGGCAATGTGTTATCCAGCGCACGAATTTCTGAAATGAGATCCAGTCCTTCCTGCCCTGACGTCGTATCTCGCGCGTAGTTGAGATCAATTAATACGAGATCAAAATTCTCTCTCCTGACCGCTTCGAGCACTGCAGCGGGTGAACTTACCAGTTCGGTTTGGTAGCCGGCTCCCCTAAGCAGCAGACGGAGCGCTGCCAGTACGTCCGGCTGATCGTCCGCGATCAAAGCGCGCGGAACGGGAGGCGCTGGAGGAGCTGTGTTCGGGATTTGCATGAGAGTTCCGGTCATTGTCAGGTTAGTTTCGGGTCAATTAGTTCCTGGCGATCCAGCCGTCCTCGAGTCGTACGATTCGGTTACCGTATGCAGCATTGGTTTCCGAGTGTGTGACCTGGACGATTGTTGTTCCTTCATCGTTGAGCTTCTTAAACATCTCCATGATTTCTCGGCCCTGGTCCGAGTGAAGATTTCCAGTCGGCTCGTCTGCCAGGATGATTCGCGGATTTGCCACCACCGCCCGGGCTATACCTACAAGTTGCTGCTGGCCACCCGAGAGCTGGCTGGGGAAAAGATCTTTCTTGCCCACGATCTGAAATCGATCCAGCGTGTCGCAGACAATCGATTGCCGGTGTTTTTTACCTACGTCTCGATAAGACAGCGGGAGTTCCAGGTTTTCAAAGACTGTCTGATCGTCGAGCAGGTGATAGCTTTGAAAAACAAACCCAATGTTGCGGTTTCGCAGGGCCGCACGCTTCTTAACGTCAAGCGCATGTATGGCCACGTCATCAAAATAGTATTCGCCGGCCCAGGACTGGTCATGCATTCCCAGTATGTGCAAAAGCGTGGACTTACCGGCGCCCGAAGGCCCCATGATCGAAACAAATTCGCCGGGTTTTATGTCCAGATCGATGCGGCGCAGCACATAGGTCTTCGCCGGACCGTACGCGAACGACTTCTCGATGTTGCGCAGGCTAATCATCCTCGCGCACCCAGGCCGCTCTCCTGCGATGATGCCCGTCTGGCGTCTTCCACTTCGCGCCGGTCGGCGCCCGCTTCCTCTTCCACAATCAGTCCGTCAAACAAGTGGACAATACGATCGGCGTGCTGCGCGTAACGTGCATCGTGTGTGACCATGCAAATCGTTGCGCCGCCGCGATGCAACTCCCGTAGCAGTTCCATTACGGCTTCACCGTTGGTCGAATCCAGGTTTCCCGTCGGCTCGTCCGCTAGCAGGATGCTGGGCTGTCCGCAAACTGCGCGCGCTACAGCGACGCGCTGCTGTTGACCACCGGAGAGTTGGCTGGGTAAATGCTTGGCGCGGTGACCCATGCCCACACGCTCCAGCGCTTCCGTGACGCGCGTCTTCCTCTCGCTCGAACTCATACCTCTATAAGTGAGCGGGAGCTCAACATTTTCGTAAACGGTGAGGTCTCCAATCAGGTTAAAACTCTGGAAGATAAACCCGACTTCGCGGTTGCGTATGCGTGCGCGTTGAGACAATGAAAGGTTCTCAACCGGTTGGTCATTAAGCACATACTCACCGTCGGTCGGCGTGTCGAGCAGGCCTAGAATTGACAGAAGCGTCGACTTGCCGCAGCCGGAAGGGCCCGCAATCGAAAGATATTCACCCTTCTTGATGTCGAGGTGTATGCCGGAAAGTGCGTGGGTCTCTACTTCATCCGTATAAAAAACCTTCTTTACATCAGAGAGGTGAATCAGGGGATCTGAACTCATCATGGTCTCCTTAGGTGTTTTGTAAACTGTGTTACTTATGTGAACACCACGGATTGCTTAACTGTGGCAGTTCGGATGTAGATGCTCGATAACTTTTTCGGACGATATGGTTTACGTGTTCGCGTTATGGATTACGCGTTCGCATTGACTCAACGCACGCGGATGCGTGTGTAATTGGCCATCGATGACGTATCGGACAGGATCACCTGATCGCCTTCACGCAGTCCGCTAATGATTTCGATCGTGCTTACGGAGCTGCGACCCAGTGCGACCTGAGTAAGAATTGCTTCCTGTCCGTCAGGCTCAAGGCGGAAGAGCCCGACCGTTTGCTGTCCCTGACCGAAGGCAGGGCGTCCCACGTATAAAACATTAGTCAGATGTTCAAGTTCGATTGTTCCATCAACGCTCAAATCAGGGCGCGCGCTGGCTGGGATCGGCCCTGTTAGGGCGACGTCAACAGTAAAGGTGCCTTCACGCGCTGCCGGATCAATGCGGAGCACCTCTCCCGGAATAATTCCGTTACGCGTGTCAACGCTCACCGGTTGACCCAGTCTGACGTCCTTGATTTGCGTTTCGGCTATCTTCAACTCTGCTTTGAGCGAGGCTGGATCGGCGACGCGCGCGATGTTGAATCCCGGCGTCACCTGCTGTCCCACTTGTACCGAAACCTGTTGCAGGACGCCGCTCGTTCCCGCCCGGACCTTAAGCGCCTCAACCTGTTGTCTTTTGAGTTGTGCGAGCGCGCGAAACTGCGATATGCGCGACTGCTGCGCGTCCATTTGGGCTTTGATCGATTTGCCGCTCACCGCGAGCCGCTGCTGCTCAACCTTCAGACGGTTGGCGAGAGTCTGCACGTTCATGCGAGAGATTTTGAGCAGCAGGTCAGGCACGAGTCCTTGTTTTCCGAGAACTTCGTCGGTGTCGAGCTGCAATTTCGCCTGGCTGTATTCTGCGTTGATTCCCGCGATCGCTGACTTTTGGGTCATCGAATCGCTCTCCAACCTGGTCCGTAGACTTTCCGCGTCAGCCTGTGCTGCTTTCACTTGAAACTCGGCGTCCATCGCCTCCTGCTGCATCTGCGGATTGGAGAGCTCAACAATCACGGTGTCGTATCCAACCACCACGCCGGCCTGGACCGGAATTTTTTCCACCAACCCATTAGCAGGTGCGGGCACCCAACGGACGAGCTGCGGCACCAGCGTTCCAATTCCGCGAACCTCGCGCACCATTTCGCCTCGTTTTACGGTGTCAATCACAGCCGTGGAGCGATCGAGTGTGGGCGCGGCAGGTTTCAATCTGGTCAGGCCCACAGTGATTCCAGCGATTGCTGCGAGACCTGCGACGATAAAGATGGACGTACGTATGCGTTTCTTAAATTTAGATTTTGTGGGGCGCTTAATATCCATGGGTAACGCTTAATTCATGAACCGAACGGTAATTCTGTTTTGAATATCGAAATAAGGACCGTGTTTGCCTTCCGTAATTACACCCGAGTGTTCTGCCATCAAAA
>JBHENH010000107.1:618-1132 GCA_046262135.1 Pyrinomonadaceae bacterium | reverse complement strand
TAATAAGTCAAGAGGTATGCCAATCGTTTGTGTTCGTCTGTTTCTCTTCTGATGGGGCTCGCTTTAACATCAATTAGCGAATATAACTCGCCTAACTGAGCAACGCAGGTTTCTACTGAAGGAAGGATGGGAGTAGCGGAGTGCCTATTACGACGACGAACCGTTTCGCTTTCGGGATGTGCAAATCCCACTTTTGAGAAAAAAGAAATCCCGCAGAGTTCAATTCGTACGGGATGACCTTCCAGTCTATTTGTCTTGAAACTTCAGAATTTCTGATCGCGATCCGTTATCTTGAAGATTTGTAAAGCAAACTGTTAGTTTGCGATCGGTGATGCCATTCAACGCGGGCGCAAGCTAACACGAGCTACAAAAGAATTGCGTTGAGAACACCGCGAAGTGTGGGCTCAGGGTTGGGAAGGGGGCATGCCCCCGCCCGGCTTTTAGACGGTGCTTCACACCGCCAAGATATCAGGCAACAGATATTCTCTACCTTCTCTCCTGCGATTACGTGCAC
>JBHENH010000107.1:0-424 GCA_046262135.1 Pyrinomonadaceae bacterium | reverse complement strand
AAGCTTTGCGGTCAAACACTGATTGTGGGTCGAACAACAAGGGGGAGAATTGGCCTTCTATCTTCGTGTTTCTTGGAATCGGCGGCACACCCTGAAGCAGCGGTTCGTCCGAAGCCGAGCGCACGCCGTCGCGCATGACGTTGATCACCACAGCGCGTCGGGGCCGGTCAGTCTGGTTTTCAAATGAGCCGTGGACCATAAGTGGATGGTGAAATGAGCACTCCCCCTTCGTGAGCTCGATGGCTACCGGTTTGAACTCTCTCATCTGCGCTTCAGTCAATACACCTTTTATCATATCCATATCATTCGCGAAATCTTCGCGCGGTAATACATCCCAGCGGTGGCTGCCCGGTACATAATGGACGCAACCGTTTTCCCGGGTTGAATCGTCCAGCCCGATCCAACAAGACAGATGGGCCATGGG
>JBHENH010000106.1:6688-10619 GCA_046262135.1 Pyrinomonadaceae bacterium | reverse complement strand
ATTATGGGTTTCATCAGATTGACCAGCCCCCGTTAGATTGTGGCCACGCTTTGAACGCAGCCGCGACTGTCCAAGACCCGCGTCCGGTGCGAGCGGATACAGTTTCCTGAATGGCAAAGAAATTTCTGCTAATCGCCGCGCTCGCAATTGTTGTGGGCGCGGCCTTCTTGTTATTCCGCGAACGAAGTAGTTCTCACAGCGGAAAGATTCCAGACAGATTCGTGCGTACGCGTGGCAGCCGCTTCGTGGTTGACGGCGCTCCCTTTCGTTTCGTTGGCGCCAACGTCTCCGTGATGTACCGCGATGAAGACCGGGCGCAGATGCCGGAAACTCTCAAGCGCGCCGCGGAGACGGGGATACGCGTTGTGCGTGTTTGGGCCTCTGGGGAGGGTGGGCCGAACGATGTCGGACCGGTGGCCGATTTTGCCGACTGGCCGCGGACGCATCCGTTCCGGTGGTCGCCAGGCGAATGGAATGAAGAAGCCTTTGTGCACCTGGACAATGTCATTGCTGAAGCATCACGAAATAACCTTCGGGTTCAACTATGCCTCGCAAATTGGTGGCGTGATACCGGCGGCGTTACTCAATATTTACGGTGGGCCGGGATAACGGATGCGGCTGATGCGAACTTTCCGTTTGGAATCAACCCGCAACGCGCGATGCTCTTTTATACAAACGACGTTACGCGTCGTCTTTATCGCGAGCATCTCGAGAAAATCGTTACGCGACGAAACACAGTTACCGGTGTCTCTTATCGCGATGACGCGAATATTTTCGGCTGGGAATTAATGAATGAAGCTCAAGCGGTAACCGGAACATGGGCAGATCGGCGTGCCTGGATCAGGGAGATGAGCGACTATCTGAGGTCGCTCGATCCGAACCACGTCATTGCTCCAGGCGACTGGGGTTATCGCACTGCGGCCGAAAGGCGCGAATGGCTGGCAGATCATCAGTTGCCCAACATCGATTACTGCGATGTGCACCACTACCCAATACCTGATAGGGATGTTTCTGTTGATTCGCCAATTGCGTTACATGAGTTCATCGACAACCGTGCCGGGTCGAGCTTTTCTATCAACAAACCGCTGGTGTTTGGCGAATTCGGTATAGGACCCGATGGCTACGAAGGGTTCTCGCAAATAGAGTGGTTTCGTGCATTTTTTGAGGGCAGCGTTCGGGCAGGCGCGGCAGGCGCGATGTTCTGGATTTTGACGCCTGATCCTGAGCGAGGCTACGGCATCACTTATTCCACAGATCGCGATCAGGGGATTCTTGCTGAAGTTAATCGGACGGGCCAAATGTTCGCTTCACTCGCCAGAGCCGACCCGCCGGAACGATTGCTGGAACCGCGCCGGCATCTGGTTCCTCGACAGTTTGCATGGGCGCGACTCCCGAACGATCCGGCCACGTTGCCGCAGATGATCTACCGCGATGACAAGTCGATCTTATATCGGTTTAAACCGGAAATGGCCGCCAGCGAGCGCTTCGAAAAAATTGGAAGTGGACCTGGCTACATCTGGGGATTTGGAGTCGGTCATCTCGACTACGTGGTGCCGACGCGTGAGGATCGACGGCGTATTGGCAAGGTCATCGTTAGGGCACACATTCAGCCGGTACTTCCCATTGATGCCGACCCGGAGTGGATTCACACGCGCGTGACCCTTTTCGTCAATGGCGCCAATTGTGGCTCGCGTTTGATTCCCGTCGAGGAGGCTCGTAAACCTTTGATTCAGGAGTGGCATATTGACGACTTCTTTGTGAGGCTGCGATTCATGCGCGGCTTGCCTGTCACAATTCGTTTTGCCGTCACGCCTGAAGCCGACTGGCTATATGGGGTTAACATTTCAAACTGGCCCGAGGGATACGAAGCTCACGATGCGAAACCAGTCGAGGTTGAGGTGAGAAGACAGTGAGCAGCTAGCGATAGGCAGTGACTAGTAAGTCACCAGATTGGATTCCTGGGCCGCAAAACGACGATACCCGGGTCTTAAATCCGGTCCGCAATCCTTGTGGATACGAGTTCTCGATCATCGAGGGACGATGCGCAGCCTCGCGAACAATTTCCACCGAATTCTTATCGAGCAAATAGACGGAAGCTGAAGGTGTCGAACCCAATGATGTACGAAATGTCGGCGTGTTGGACTGGTTCAGTGCTGAGATAACTGACTCGTTGCTAAAGTAGCGTCTGCCGCGAGCATCGATCACGAAGTCTCCTTCGTTTAATTGGTCGACTGCGTTTGGGTCGGAAAGGAAAACAGAAACGAGATCTGGACGGTTGGCACGCCGCGCATAGTATGAAGCCAGGGAAGTACTCTCGCTCGCCACTTTCGCTTCAGGCTTCGCACGTCTGGCTATTTCAAACATCACTTCACGCATGCTGGCGTCATAAAATTCATCGTGCGGAAAATAATAGCCCTGCTTCCCGCCGCCGGCGCCCAACACGTTTGTGTAAAGTCTGAAATGCGGAGACGATTTGACTGCGGCGGCACCTGAAGAGACCACAATGATCAATGCGATCGCGGCAGGTATGTAAGACCTGGGCCATCCGACGGCAAACATGCACGAAAGCGTTGAGGAGATCCAACGGCCCACAAACTGAACTCCAACTGCGGAAGTGATTAGAACTGCAGGAAGCGCTACCGTGAAATAACGAGTAAATTTGCCGCCGGCAAAACCGAAAATCATCAGCCATAAAAACAGCCACAGGATCAGGAAATAACGCCCGTCGCCCAGCTTGCGAAGGAAAAGCAGAGGCAGACCGACAACGAAGCCTGCGAAAGTTAATAACGGCAACTTGACGGCCACGAACACTTGATAGAAATACCAGGGCGTGCCGTATAACCAATCCGTCATGCGATGGCTGTAGAGTCGGCCCATAAACTCATAACCATCGTGGGCGACGAGCTTCTGTCCCGCGAAAAGTCCCATCTGCTGCCACGTTGCAGGCCACAAAATCGGTGGGTTGAGCGCAACGAATATCACCCCCATGATCCCAAAAAACGTCAACATGCGCCTCTTGCCCAGACGCCAACGCGTAGCCGGAATAGCCTGAAAAGCCCAGTAGTAACCAATGGTGATAGTGATGAGCTGGGGTAGATATTTGGACGCCAGCATGGCTCCGAATGTCGCAGCTGTCGCCCAATAATATTTTACGGCCTTTTGATTAGATTGGCTTTCCGCTACACGTTGACCTCGCAACCAGAAGACGTTGGCCAGCAGGAAAAAAAAGAGAAGGAAGGTGTCCTCTTTAGCAATTCTATTAAAACCGATCGCGCTGGGATCGAAGGTCCACAATGCCGCAGCAATCAGTCCAACTTCCGCACCAAATAATTCGCTGGCGAGAAGATAAATTAGAATCGCGGTGAGCGCGCCGAAAATCACACCAGGCAACCGCAACGCCGTTTCTGGTGAGATCGCGTGGCGACCGCCCAGGTTTGTACTGTTCCATCGATCGGCAAGGACAAGGCTCCCGGTTAGTAGCGCTTTCATCAGCAGGGGATGTTCGCCGTTGGCAGAAGTCAATCCATGCTCGCGATAGTCGGAGACGGCTTGAAGTTTATTCAGTTCATCTTCACTTAAACCTTCGACACCCAATCGCGAAACGCGTAAACCAAACCCCGCCACTACCAGCACTGCCAACGTCGCGATGACCAAACTTCGGCTCACGGCGACCACACCTTGCCCCGCAAAAAGTTCGGGTCTCAATCCCGCCGTGATCGCTGCCTCAGCCACAACTGCCAAATCTCGCCTCGTTATCGGGTTGGATTTAGGGAGACACTAGTATTATAGAGTCAGGAGCCCAACAAAAGTGGCAAGGGTAACGCGAACAAACCCATCGCGCAACCTGCTGACAGAAACTTTCCTAATGGCTTCTAAAGACTTGCATTTAGACCCAAAATCAGACAATATTCGCTCGTTTTTGTAACCTTAA
>JBHENH010000106.1:0-6678 GCA_046262135.1 Pyrinomonadaceae bacterium | reverse complement strand
CACTAACATTACTTTCACTCGCTTGCATTTAGACGAGAAATCAGCCAATATTCGGCTCGTTTTTTGTAATCTTAACCGGCAGCGGCCCGGTGAACCTTCTCAGGCCGATTCCGTTGCCCGCTTTAGTGCGACATTCTTGCTAGAGAATTTGACCCAATCAGCAGCGCACATCTCGTGCGCGTCCGCCCAAATCCAGAGAGGAATACAATGGCAGAAATTCAGGAGAATCTTCAGACGGACACGTATGTAGGGACCGATGCCCCCGCATTTCGCATCGACCAAAAGCTTCATCAGATCCTTTATAAGTCAGAAGCTCGTCCCAAACTCGAGCCGATGCCGGAAGAGGTGTTGCCGGAACCGGTTTATCCGCAGCATCCGAATCCGGTGGAGATGACCCGCAGGCAGTATCACACTCTTAACGCGAAACGGGCCTGGAAGACCTGGGGCTCTCCTTACTTCAAGTCACGATGGCACAGTAAAGAGTTGCGCCCGATGATTCCGTATCTGTTTACCGAATGGAAATGTAATTTAGATTGCCATTATTGCTGGTCCTATGACAACGCCGTTAAAGGAATGACGGAAGACGTTGCCAAGCGTTCCATCGATTGGCTGCACTCGATCGGCTCGCGTGTACTGGCGTTGATGGGCGGAGAGCCGCTGTTGAGGCCCAAGTTTATTCATAAGATTGTTGACTACAGTGCAAAAAAAGACATTTACGTTTACCTGCCAACCAATGGGCGTCTGATGAAACCGGACGTCATTGATCGGCTCGGCGATGCAGGTATCGCCACATTCAATCTGGCTGTTGACTCAATTAAGGACCGAAAGTCTCTGCCGAAGGCGCTTGATCCCATTCGCCCGCAGTTCGATTACCTGGTGAAGCGACAACATTACTACGGCTATACGGTCATGTTTAATATCAACATCTGCCATAACAACATGGATGATGTTAAGGAACTGACCCAGATCGCTCGTGACAATGGAATCGCTACCGATTATCACGTCAACGAGACGCCGATGACGGAGCAGACTCACTTCAAACATCTCAACGAAAATCAGACTTACCTGACACCCGAGGACTGGCCGAAGGTCGATGCGCTGCTGGACTACCTGAAGGATTTACGCGTCAACCACGGATATAAGATGGCCAATCCGCCTCAGCATATGGAGGACATGAAACTCCTGATGCGCGGCCAGGTTCCGCCATGGGCATGCCGCGCCGGGCAAAATTCGCTGATTATTCGCACGGACGGTACGCTTGCGCCGTGCTTCCCGATGTACTCCGCGACCCACGACTGGGGCGTCGTCGGAGATCACAAGTTTGACGTAAAGCAGTTGGACGACATGAAAGTCGAGTGCACCAAACACTGTCTCTCAACCTGCAACTACATTCTGGGCTATTGCTACGACAACCTGCGCGTCATTTCCTGGGGACTAAAACAGGCGATGCACGGTTTCAAGGGAGCGAGCAACGGCTTCTAAGTCGGGATTAAATTAAGTAAGGGAAAACCGGAGCCATCTTAGATGTCTCCGGTTTTCGTTTGTGCGCCCCGGCACGACGCACCCCGCCAAAATCCGAGAGTACGCCCTGTCACTCGGTTTCGGCAACTTGCCTGCAAGTGTTGTTGCATTGCCGCGCAAGTCCTTTGGATGTGATTAGGGTCTGCAATAAATAGATTGATTTCACGCGAACACCGGGTTTAATCTCACCTCGCTTCGAATTCTTACTCGCTAGCACGCTGGCCTCGCGCGCGCTCTCGCCAGCCACACTCGTGCTGGAACCGCCAGGAGTCTCAACTTGGCGGGCGACTAAAGGAGTAAATCAACCTGACGGAACTTTTAGAACACCGACAGCATGGTTTGCAGCAGATTCAGCGCGATATCGGCCACTGAATCACTCGTCGCTTGCGGGGTCTGTATACCCGGGGTGGAAATGTCCCCAGGCGTTGTTTCCGACGATTGATCCGGCGGGGGTGGTGGCTGCGCTATACCGCCGGTAGAGATGTCTCCCGCAAAGGTCGCGGTCGTGAGCATTAATGTGAGCACGCCCGCCATGCAGAGTTGCTGAAGTTTTTTCATGGTTTTCTCCTGAAAGATAAAGTTATTGGCCGATGGGGACAGCAAAGCACAATGGTGGATAAGCCGTCCGAGTGGGCTATTGAGGGCGGCATCTTAGCACTCTATACGCCCGCGCTCACGAGAGAATGCAAGAATTCTTGCATGGGGGAAGGTAAACACTCACATGAACGCAACCAAGCATTTAACTCACCAATTAGCTGACCTGAACCTCTCCAGAAATCAGCGAGCGCAACTGAAATGCCAACTCGCCTCTCAACTCGAAGATGAGGGCGATTATGAAGGGGCGCGCGAAGCCATGGGCGAGCTATGGCAACGGGTAGGCGATCGGCCCTTGCTGGATGGACTTGACGAGGAAACGAAGGGAGCCGTCCTGTTGCGGGCTGGAGTTCTAACAGGATGGATTGGAAGCCAAAAGCAGATCAGTGGCGCGCAGGAAACAGCCAAAAATCTGATCAGTGAGAGTATTTCCATCTTCGAAGCATTTCAAGAGAACAGCCGCGCAGCGGAAGCACAGATCGACCTTGCCTACTGTTACTGGCGTGAAGGTGCCTTCGATGAGGGAAGGATAATGCTAAGGGAGGCATTGAGCCGCCTCTCTGACAGCGATATCGAGTTAAAAGCGCTGGCCTTACTTCGGAGCGCTATTATCGAAAGGACAGCCAATCGGCACAACGATGCCTTGAGAATTCATACCGAGTCCGCCGAACTATTTCAACATATTGAGAATCATTCACTCCTGGGGAGTTTACATAATGACTTCGCCATTGTCTTAAAGAATCTGGGTGCTACAGAAAACCGACAAGACTACATTGATCGTGCTTTGATTGAATACGCAGCCGCAAGTTACCACTTCGAGCAGGCGGGCCATATACGTTACCAGGCCTGCGTCGAAAACAATCTGGCCATGCTTTTCTGGAAGGCACACAGGTTTGGCGACGCACACGACCATCTCGACCGTGCTCAGGTGCTCTTCACCAGGCTGAAAGATAATGTCCACCTCGCGCAAGTAGATGAAACACGGGCGCGCGTACTGCTGGGGGAGGGTCGAGTAGTGGACGCGGAGAAAGTTTCTCGCCGGGCGGTGCGTACGCTCGAACGGGGCGATGAGCCGTCGTTGTTGGCGGAAGCTCTGACTACGCTCGGAATCTCGTTGGCGCGTCTCCGGCATCCCCAGCAGGCGCGCTCGGCGCTGGAGCGGGCGATCGACGTAGCCCAACAAGCAGGTGATCTTCAGAGCGCGGGACTGGCCGCGCTAACAATCATCGAGCAGTTAAGTGAGCATCTTTCCAACGACGAGTTGTACGAGACAGTCGAGCGGGCCGAGACACTGCTCGAAGAAACCCTGGATGTGTCCACACTCAAACGCTTGTGTAAGAGTGCCTGCCTCGGACTTTCGCGGGTGAACATGTTTCCCACGCGCCCTGACTGGCGCCGTTTTTCCCTGAAAGAGGCAATGCATCGCTACGAGGCGTATTTCATACAGATGGCGCTCAAAGATAGCGGTGGCAAGGTCACACCGGCGGCACATCTGCTCGGTCTGCCTGGGCACCAACCTTTACAGTTCATCCTCAATAACCGGCACAAGAATCTGCTTTCTGACAGGACCCCAATCCTTCCGCGAAAGCGAAGCTTCACCGCCGAACAACATTGTGATCGTGTTCCAGACTTAGCACGCAAAACTAGAACTATCAGGATTCTGCATGTAGAGGACGACCAAGCCGTAGCTGGAATGTTCAAGGAGACGCTGGAGAACGAAGGTTGGCAGGTTGAAGCTTGCGCGGATGGAGCCGAGGCGCTGAAGCGGATCATGAGCGATGCACATTATGATTTGCTGCTTCTCGATTATGACTTGCCCGGCTTGAACGGTATTGAGCTCTTGCAACAAACGCGAGTGATGGCCCACCGCCGAGGGATTCCAGTAATCGTGCTCTCCGGGACAGCGGTGGAGGAAGCAGTCATGGGCGCAGGCGCAGATGCATTTCTTCGCAAGCCGGAAGATGTTTCTTCAGTCGTCGAGACGATTTCTCAACTGCTCAGTTCCTCCGAAGGCTGAACGAAGCTCTGGAGTTGTCGATGATTATCCGGCGTTACGATTTGAGGTGCCCTATCCTGGCGAGCAGGCGTCCTTGTGCCAGGCACACATTCCCTTTTCTTATGAGTAAAAACTAGTTGGAAAGTTTGTGAAAAGCCCGGTCGCTACGGCTAGGTAGCGCCGGGCTAACAGAAACATCAGCCTCTGACGCGATGCGCCAAGGATGCGTTCTGGGTAAGCTCATCCTACCGCACACTGCGGCAGCGGCTCAACATCACAGAGTCAATGCTGTTGCTGCATTCATCTACTCAGATTCTTATCTTCGTCAAGAGCTAGCTCCAATAGCGCTATCAGACAAGGATCTGATCGCAGCAGTCCGACGTATTTGTTATCCCAACCCTAATGGAAAAGAAGTGTGCGCGAATCGACAAAGTACAAGACTCAAGGCGGCTGAGCCCTAACGATCCATGAATCAGGGACCGGCAGATGGTCTCTATCCGATTGTACGCGTTACTGCACCTCTATTACCGAGCGGTACAACTGAAGGGAGCTAACAAATGACGAAACTCAAATTGTTTTTCGTGCTGTCTATTCTATTCGGCAGCTTGTTACTCAACACACCGCGCGCTACCGCGCAAACAGAACAGGAGTTTACGGACGAATTTACGGCGTATGCTTCCAATCACACTGATGATGAAACGCTTAACTATGTTCTGGCTCGTCTCGCCGGCATTACAGCTCAGGAGATACTTACGAGTGAGCTTGAAGCACAAGCGTTTGGGTTCTTCTTTACTTCCGGTGGGTGCAACTACGAGCAGGATGCGGAAATTTGCAGAAACATTTACCTCGGGAGAGTAACTCAATTAGCCGGTGAGACAACGGTGCTGACGGCGGCTTGTTTCCTCGTGGGGACTACAGCAGCCGGCCCGTTAGGGGCTATTATCTGCGCTGCCGGAGTTGCCGCGCGGCACGTTGCCGAAACTAAGAAAGCCAGTATAGACAGGCAGAACTGCCTTATACAGGCGAGGCTGAAGTGTTTGGTCGCGGACGTAGTATTCCAAGCCTGCCAGCCGTTCAGCCCCATCCTCGATCTTACGTTCGTGCCCGAGAGTCCGGTTTGCAATTCGCCAATTGTTGTAGACATCGCAGGCAATGGCATCGCCTTAACGAGCGGCGCGAGCGGGGTTGCCTTCGACCTCACTAATGACGGAACGCCGGATTTCCTGTCGTGGACGGAGGCGAATTCAGATGACGCTTGGCTCGCCTTAGACCGAAACGGCAACGGCGTCATAGATAATGGCGCAGAACTATTCGGCAACTATACGGCCCAACCAGAACCCCGAACAGGAGAAGAGCGGAACGGCTTCCTCGCCTTGGCTGAATTTGACAAGCCGGCGTGGTTGGGGAACGGTGACGGTGTTATAACGGAAAAGGACGGTATCTTTTCCATGTTGCGGTTGTGGCAGGACGCAAACCATAACGGGATCTCCGAGCCGTCCGAGCTAAAGACGTTGACAGATCTGGGCCTCAAGAAGTTAGACTTAGACTACAAGAGGTCGAAAAAGACAGATGCCTATGGCAATGAGTTCCGCTACCGCGCAAAGGTTAAGGACACTCAGGATGCCCAGCTCGGGCGCTGGGCTTGGGACGTATTCTTGTTGAGGAGGTAAAAGAATTGGCTCTACCGAAAGCAACTCAAGCAAATCTAATAATCTGGGCTATTCTGATTGTTGGCTGTGCCGCAATGACGGTGGTAGCTTACTACTACGATGAGTCTCCTTGGAGCTACCTGATATATGTGTTTTTTGCCCTCACAGTAGCTGCACTAGCTGTAGTGGCTTTCTTTGTGACGAGACAGAAAGCAACTTGAACAAGCAGAAAGCAAGCGTTGGCTAAAAGTCATTTCCCCACTGCGTCCGCGACAGGTTGCATCAGGTAGCGCAGCCTGACGCGGGAACAGTGAACTGATAAGGATTCTCACCCAGAATGGCGACGGTGTCGGAGCTTACGCTTGTCAATAACCGGCGATTCAAGTTCTATCGGCAGTCCAACCCGCGCTAAGCAATTCGTCCACCCCTCATTGTGAAGATGGCGATGACTACATTGACGCCGACGCCGATCGCCACAGCCAGCCAGTATCTTCTCTTACTAGTCGCGTCTTTAAACCGGAGCAATACGAAAATTCCCAGCGGCATCCAGATAAGAGCAGACGTAACCAAACCGGGCCCATAACTGCGGACACTCAAACTAGTTACGGTGTGAGTGATTCCATTGACGAGTACGATCGCTCCCAGCGTGACCAGCATCATTTGCGGGAAGTGAAACCGGCGGGCCAGTATTACTCCGATCGTCACTAAGAAAAACCCAACGCTCTGCGCCAGGAGAAACCTTGCGGTGGAAAGGTGTACGCCCCTGAGCCTGAGTATGTAGGCCGGGTAGCCTTCGCCGCCCCAGTATTCCTCAGCAATATGAATCAGATAGCTGAGGGGAAACAGCCACAACAGTAATGTGGTCAGGGCGTCAGAGGGTTTGTTTTTCCAGTTCATGGTCGTAGCAATCTGACAAGA
>JBHENH010000105.1:0-10771 GCA_046262135.1 Pyrinomonadaceae bacterium | reverse complement strand
GTATCGAGCAGGTGCGTTATCTCGCCCGCTTCGAGTTCACGGATGCCTAATAGGTGTTTGCGATTGAAGTTCACAGTTCGTGGTCCGTTGTTCGTTGTCAGTTGTCAGTAGTCATCTGAAAAACTAATCTTTTAGGAAGATTCGCCTTTTGCCTTCAGGGAAGGTGGCCCGATTGAGTTCAGGTAAGCATTGAGCATGGGTGCCAATTCCTCGAGCATGGGCTTAATCGCTGCTGTTTGTTCCGCGGTCAGAAGGTCTCGCTTGTGCGCTCTTCTAAGCCAATGCTTCGTTTCATTCAATGATCCCCTCGCCATCCGGACGAAACGACGATTATCCAAAAACCTCCCGCGTCCGACTCCTTCGGCTATGTTTGCGCCAATACTATCCGCGGCGCGTACCAATTGCTTACCAACTGTGTCTCGAGCAAGGTAATTCCAGCCGGCAACAGTCCTCCACAGCTCGTCTGCCAGCTTCTCAGACAACCGGTAAACTCTTAATTTTTCAAAGTTTGACCTTTCCACCTCAGCCCTCCTCAATCAAAAATCGCAAAGCACGAATTCTGCTTCGTTTCAGATTGAGAGTAAGACCTGCGCAAAGAACAAACCACTAACAACGGACAACTGACTACTGACTATCCATACAAAAAAGCGGCCATCGCTGGCCGCTGTCACTTAGCTCTTTTCTTCCGGTGGTCGCTCAACAATGACGACGCCCTCTTCCTCGTCAAACTCCTGGAGCATTACCTTGATTATCTCGCTTTTCTTAGTAGGTACCAATTTACCAATGTAGTCCGCCTGTATAGGAAGCTCGCGATGCTCTTTGCCGCGATCAATTAATACTGCCAGCTGCACACGCCTGGGCCGGCCGAAATCAATTAATTGATCCAGCGCGGCTCTAATGGTGCGACCTGTGTAAAGTACGTCATCAATCAACACGATATTGCGATTTTCGATGTCTCCGGGAAGGTCGGTGCGATTAACGATGGGTTTAGCTCCGACCGTCGAAAGGTCGTCGCGATAAAGCGTGATGTCGACAATTCCTACAGGCGGCCGATCGCCTTCCAGATCAGCAATCTTGTCAGCCATCCGTTCCGCCAGCGGCACTCCTCTGCGGCGAATGCCAACCAGGTAAAGATCGTCAGCGCCGTGATTCTCCTCGACAACTTCGGAAGCTAGCCGTGCGAGTGCGCGGTTGATTCGCGGGCTGTCCATGATCCGCGCTTTCTCAACGAAATCCATTTCGCGGGATACTAACAAGAAGAATCTTGCGATACAAGTAAACCGCCCACGTGCCCACATGGTTTATTGAATCCGAAGATCCGCTGGACTCCGACCCCGGCGCTAATAAAGAAATGACTGCGGTAGCGCCGGATTCCGCTGCTTCCTGGGCGCATGTTCATAAACGTGCGAGTCCACCGAGGGCGCTAGCGAGAAAGCTTGTCAGTGGTTCCTCGCTCTGTTAGTCTCGGTCCGCACATAAGCATAATCAGCGCCGTTCATGCTCTATCGTTCATTGTTGCGACCTCTACTTTTTCGCTTGCCTGCTGAGACCGCCCACGAACTCGCATTGCATTCGTTGTCGTTTGCTCCTGATTTAACTAAATGGTTAGTGGGTGATCGTTTCAAGCGCAACCCTTTCGGCAAGTTGCGGCGTTTTGGCTTGACCTTTTCTAATCCTGTGGGCCTCGCAGCAGGTTTTGATAAGAACGGGATTGCGCTGGATTCCCTCGCCGCTCTAGGTTTCGGTTTCATTGAAGCTGGAACAGTTACTTATCATCCGCAAACAGGTAACGAACGACCGCGTCTCTTCCGGCTCCCGCAGGACAGGGCACTGATCAATCGCGCCGGCTTCAATAACCACGGAGCCCTTGCATTCGCCCAACGCGTTGAGCACCACAACGCCGATTATGTTCTGGGCGTAAGCATTGGAAAAAGTAAAGATGTATCCATTGATGAAGCAACGCAGGATTACCTAAGAAGTTTTGAGCTGGTCTATCCTGTTGCTGACTATGTGGCTGTAAATGTCAGCTCGCCAAATACGCCCGGGTTGCGTGAACTACAGAGGGCTGAGCAACTCGATGAGTTGTTGCGCGCCCTTCAGAGACGCAATATTGAGCTGGCGCAGCGAAGTGAGCGCGGTAGGGCTGTACCCATTCTAGTTAAGCTTTCTCCGGATCTCGGCCCTTCTGACCTGGAAGCCATAGTAGAAGTGACGAAGAGCAACAAAGTTAGTGGCCTGATTGCAACTAACACGACTACGGGGCGAGCTGGGCTTGAGACCCAATTGGAAACGGTCAATGCGTTTGGGGCCGGAGGTCTCAGTGGTGCGCCACTTAAAAGACGTGCTACACAAATGATTGCAAGGCTTTGCAATCTGACTGAGGGCTCGATCCCGCTGATCGGCGTTGGCGGAATTTTTAGCGCGGATGATGCATGGGAAATGATCAGCGCCGGAGCTAGTCTGATTCAGATCTACACCGGTTTTATTTACGAGGGGCCCTCTATTGTTAGGACATTAAATGAAGGCCTTCGCCGGATCATCTCGCGTGAAGGCTTTGTTTCCCTCGACGAGGCAGTTGGCTCACGCGCGAAAGATTTAGCAGGTTGAAACCTTGTCGCCTACCCCAACACAGTGCTGAAATCAGTGGAGTCCTATGATGGAAAGCATCTGTTTGTTTGCGTTGATGGCATGGCATTCAACGTAAACGGTAAACTAACAGTTTGCTTTACAAGAGCCACATCATTAGAAACGATATTGAGTCCGACCACACGGCTCTACTAACGAAGCCAGCGAATTTGCACAAGTATTGCATGACGAAAAATAAGCTTATTGTCGCGCTTGACGTAGAGACTGCCGGTGAAGCATTGCGTCTGGTGAATACACTCAGCGGGATCGCGGGCATTTTTAAGGTGGGCTCACAGCTGTTCACCGCCGCAGGCCCCGCCATAGTTAGGGAGATCGTGGGCTTGGGCCAGCGCGTTTTTCTGGATCTGAAATATCATGACATCCCAAACACAGTGGCTGCAGCGGGTGTGGAAGCTGCTCGTCTCGGTGTCTCGGTTTTCAATGTGCATGCGGTGGGAGGCAGTGAAATGATGCGGCGCACAGCAGACGCCGTAAGATTGTGCTCAGAAGCTGAGGGATTTTCGCCACCGTTAATTGTCGCAGTCACTGTACTGACCAGCGCGAGTGAGGCGATGCTTACCGAAGTGGGGCGACTCGAAACTCCAGAACAGTCAGTGAGGCTACTGGCGTTGCTGGCTGAAGCGAGTGGTATGAATGGTGTAGTTGCCTCCCCCCGAGACGTCAGTATCGTTCGCTCTGCAGTCAAGAATCGGGACTTCGTCGTGATTACTCCCGGAGTCAGGCCCACAGGATCGTCTTTCGCCGATCAAAAGCGGGTTGCGACTCCACGCGAAGCAGTACTCGCGGGTGCTGATTATGTGGTCGTGGGGCGGCCAATTCTCGAGGCGACCGATCCTGCGCGAGCGGCCCAAGAGATTCTCCAGGAACTGGAACTTAGTTCAGTGAATAGTGCGCTCTGATTTGAAGGAACTGGAACGCCCTGGAGGCGTGTACGATTAGGCAGATAGCCTGCGCAATTTGTTATGATCCGGTTTTGAATTATGATTCAAAGGTGCACCTAAGGTTGAAACTCGCGGCTGCCTGTCTTTTGTTGGTCTTTGGCGCGTTTTCTTTACCGTCTCACGCTCAGCGGGCACCGGATCCGATCCCGGTCTCCTACCGCGTCGGCGAACATCTCACTTACAACGTATCCTTCTCAAATTTCATTAGCGCCGCTCACGTTGAACTTCTCGTGGCCGCCCGGGGCACTTTTTTCGGGCGTGACGCTATTCAGCTCAAGGGTCATGTCGAGACCACCGGTGTTGTTAACGCAGCCTTATTCGCCATTAACAACGATTACATTACTTACGTCGATGCTACGACCAGTTTACCATTTCGCGGACAACAAATCGTGCGCGAGGCTTCCAGATCTTCTGAAACTTCAGCTGATTTCAATCAGGCGTTAGGCACTGCGGCCATACCTCAAAAAGCCACCGAATTTCCGGGAACCTACGATTTCCTGTCGGCAGTTTATCGGCTGCGGGCAATGCCGCTTCAAGATGGAGCGACTTACGTCCTGAAAGTACGCGGCGACAGAGTGAACTACGAGTTGCAGGTGAAAGCCACAGGTCGCGAAGTGATCAAAACCAATGTTGGATCATTTAATACGATAGTCACACAGCTTCGCGTGAGGGGAGATTCATCCGGGCACAGTTATACGACAAAGGCTTACTTCAGCGATGACGAAGGGCGCGTGCCGGTCCTGTTGATTACAAAACTGTCTGCCGGCGAAGTCCGCGCGGAATTAACCGGATCGCAATTCCTCACCCCTGCGGCCGCGCCTATCACATCGCAGCCCACCCCCGTTCCTACACCATCCAGACAACCTCCGGTTGTCATCCCTTCACAACCGGTCGGGGACGGGGAAGCACCATTGCAAGGTTTGCCTTTCAAGGTTGGTGAACAATTGAACTACAAGGTCTTCCTGGCGGGAATTGCCGCGCAGGTGGGCCAGGCCACTTTCCAGGTGCGTTCGCGTTCCAGGTTTTTCGATCACGATGGATTGTTTCTAACCGTTAGCGCGCAGACGACCAATGCCGTACAAAAGCTGTTTGTGGCCAACGACAACATAAGCTCCTACGTCGATCCAGCGACGTTGCTTCCCTTCCGTACAGAGCTAAGCTTGACCGAAGGTCGTCGTCGCTTTAGTAGCAAGCTCGTTATAAATCAGGACTACGGAACGGCCTCCACGGACAAAGGCGCAAAGATCGAAATCCCGGTCGGAACACACGACTACGTCTCATTCTTCTATTCTTTGCGCACGCTTAACATCCGTCCTCCACGACGCAGCGCGGTATCAATCCTTGTCGACAACAAGCCAAAGACGCTTTTTATAAGTGCGCTCAAGCGAGAGAAGATACAACTCGGGTCTCAGGAAATCGCGGCAATTCAGGTTTCGCTTACTACCGACGATTCACAGGCAGACAAGTTTCAGCTGCGCGCGTGGATCAGTGACGACGCGCGCCGTTTGCCTCTGCGGCTGACCGCGGTCACTGAGCTCGGTCCTTTACGCGCAGATCTGGCAATTATTCCCCTTACCAACCAGTAGTTCTGACTAGCCTGACTGAGTTGGTCACGCGGTCACATGATGAAATGAAAACTGTTTTCAATTAGCGTATACTGCCTTACGCTGCAGTCAGGGTTCGCCCTTCTCAGTGATTCTCGTTCCAGAGTCGTATTAATTACCTTATGCTCAATTCATTCATTATTGTTTTCCGAGAGGGTTTCGAATCCTTCCTCCTCGTCGCCGTGATTATCTCTTTTCTCCGTAAGTCGGGGCAGAAATGGCTCACGTCCGCTGTGTACGTTGGGATTGTCCTCGCCCTCGCCGCCAGTGCGGCGCTTGGTTATGTGCTAAAGCAGGGTGTTGAGGACTCGCGGATGGAGAGTATTTTTGGACCGGCCATCGGTGCCCATTTGAGTCAGTTTCTCGCGAACGAGTCACTTCGCGAGGGGATTCTCGGCGTCGTGGCAATCCTGATGGTCGGAAGCCTTGTCATCTACATGTGGCGTCGGGGACCCAGACTTCAGCAACGAATGCAAAACCGGCTGGGCGCTGTTTCATCACAAAGTTCAAAAATCGCTGCGCTGGCCGGAGTGTTCCTGTTCACATTTCTCATGATTACCAGGGAGGGTATGGAAACGGCCCTTATGCTGTTACAGGTGCGGGGTTCACAAATGATCGGTGGAGCGCTACTCGGCCTCTTCGCTGCGGGCGGATTTGCCTGGGCTTGGGCCAGTTTCGGTCATCTAATAAATGTTAAGCGATTCTTTCAGGTCACCGGGATTTTCCTATTGCTCTTCATGGTCCAGGTCGGTATCTATTCCTTGCACGAATTTTCGGAAGCGGGCTTGTTACCGAATAGCGACGTTCTACACGCCGCTACAGAGAAGTTTTCACCCGATGGACTTTACGGTAAATGGTTTTCAGTGGTCATGATCGCAATCTGCATGGTCTGGTTGTTGATCGGGTGGGTCAAGGATCGTTGGGACCCACCCCGCCAAAGCACAGTTAAACTAGGTGAGGCATAGACCCAAACGATGATGGACGTTCCAAAAATGAAGGGCGGGTCGAGCGGCCCGCCTTCTTGCTTGTAATTGCTGTGTCCACACACAAACAATCACTTCTGAACTGAACATATTCAGTATCGTCACAGCACCGAACATTCAGCCGCGGATTAACGCGAATGAAGTTCAAATTGACCGCCTTCAACAGAAAAGAAGGCGAGAGTTTGTCAGTTTGAAATTTCAGCCCCGAATCAGCGCGAATGAGGGCGAATTTGGAAGGCCAGCCGAGAAAGACAGTCGACGGGGACGCTCTCTAAACTCGCTTCTGCTCGTTGTTTCCCGGCTTGTTTGTTTTAATACTTCTTTTTCAAATTCGCGCTCATCCTCGTTAATCTGCGGCTGCTCTATTTGGACAGTGGGAACTGCCGGGTCAACTCGCGCTTCAGAAGTTTTCCTGTATGGCCTTTGGGAATGTCTTTTACAATGCGGACAGTCTTCGGACATTTGTAATCGGCAAGACGTTCACCACAAAAAGCGGCGATCTCTTCTTCGGTGGCTTCCCTTCCCTCTTTGAGAACCACAAAAGCCGCTACCTCCTCACCGTAAAGCTCGTCGGGAACGCCGATCGTTGCCGCAGAGGCAATCGCCGGATGCCGGTACAACACTTCATCGATCTCGCGCGGATAGATGTTCTCGCCTCCCCGGATGATCATGTCGCTTTTACGATCGACAACGTAAAAAAATCCATCAGCATCTCGATAGCCGATATCGCCTGTATGAAACCATCCACCGCGAAAAGCTGTGGCCGTGGCATCATCATTTTTGTAGTAGCCCTTTAGGATGTTTTCACCGCGCAGAACGATCTCGCCCAGCTGGCCCTCGGGAACTTCTTTGTCCTCCTCATCTACGATCTTCATTTCGTTCCCAATCGGCATTCCGCATGACCCGGGGCGGCGACGCTTATCCGGAGGGTTAAACGTTGAGCGACAGGTAGACTCCGAGAGGCCGTAACCTTCGATTACCAGACAACCGAATGTTTCCTCAAATCGCTGTAACACTTCGCTCGGCACTGGAGCAGAGCCACACATAGCGAAGCGCAACTGATCAGTTTTCAATCCTTTGGGAACGCCGTTCGGGTATGTGCTGAGCAACATTGAAAGCATCGTGGACACGGAGCCAAATGATGTAACTTCGTAATCAGAGATAACCTGCCAAAAGCGCGACGCCGAGAATTTGGGACTGATTACGGTCGAGCCTCCCGCGTAAAGCGCTGACAAGGTCGTAACTGAAACCGCGTTCATGTGGAATAACGGCATCACCGAGAGGAGTCGATCGTCTTTGGTGAAGCCCAACCACTGGGTGATCTGTCGGGCATTAGCGATAAGGTTCCCATGAGTCAGCAGGCATCCCTTCGGCTTTCCAGTGGTGCCGGAGGTGTAAATGATGATCGCTTCAGTATCGAGGTTGACGCCCTCATCCGCGGGTCCACTTGCCTGCCCAGCGTTGGGTAATGCATTAAATTCATTTGTGGCAATTGCCTCATTATCAAACTGTATAAACTCCCGTAAAACCGGCATTTCATTTTTAATACTGTCGACTAGCGGAAGAAAGTTGGAATGGACCAGGAGAGCCTTGGCGTCTGAATCTGAGATTACAAAAGCAACTTCGTCAGCCTTCAACAAAGAATTTACAGGACCCGCGACAGCGCCCAATTTCCAGCATGCGAAATACGCAATGATGTATTCGACGCTGTTGGGTAGTAGCAAACTGACTACGTCTCCACGTGCAATCCCCTTCGATTCCAACATTCGGGCCGCTCGACTCACTGCCTCATCAAACTCGGCAAAAGTGAAAGTTCTGCCATCAGATTCCGAAAAAAGAAAATGCTTTTCCGGCGCCGTGTTAACGCGTTGCTTCAGCAGGTGCGCCAGATTTCGCGGCCCGTCGTTTAAAGGATTAACTGTGATTGATTGCGGTTCGGCGGTCATGTTGGCCGTATGGTATATTACGGCCCTATAAAGAGTCATCCGTCTGTCCGTCCACCGGCACTGGCGCGCAAAGCGACAGGCCAATCGTTTTCTATTCCTGTTTATTGGCGCAGTCTCAATCCTTAACCTTATGTCGAGCAACGAAACGCAGAATCAGAACGAAAACCAAGAACGCGCGGCCACCTATCGAAACTTTATCGATGGTCACTGGGTCGAATCCTCTTCGTCGCGCACCGTCTCAAATATCAATCCGGCGAATACTGACGATGTAATTGGAACGGTGAAACAAGCCACGCGTGACGAAGCGAAGCGCGCAGTCGAATCCGCGGCCGACAAGTTTCCCAGCTGGCGCAGTACACCCGCGCCATCACGCGGAAAAATTGTTGCCCGGGCAGCCCGGTTGCTCGAAGAGAACAAAGAAGAGCTGGCGCAGATCCTGACTCGAGAAGAAGGAAAGACGGTTGCGGAATCCCGGGGCGAGCTGCAACGTTCAATTAACGTTGCCGAGTTCTGTGCGGGCGAATCGCGTCGAATGAATGGTGAAACAATTCAGTCCGAGCTTCCCTCGAATTTTGCGTACACAATCAAACAACCGTTAGGGGTTGTTGCCTGCGTCACTCCCTGGAATTTCCCCGTGGCGATTCCCGTCTGGAAGATCGCTCCAGCGCTCGTTGCCGGAAACACAGTCGTATTCAAACCCGCTACGTTAACACCGGCTACTGCGGTGAGAATAGTTGAGATATTTGCGGAGGCCGGACTACCACCCGGCGTTCTGAACCTGGTGTTAGGTTCAGGCTCGGAAGCCGGAGAAGAAATTATTAATCACCCGGCAGTGAAGGCAGTTTCGTTTACTGGTTCAAATGAGGTGGGCATCCGGTTATATGAACAGGTCTCGCGGCGCGGCGCGAAGGTGCAATGCGAGATGGGCGGCAAGAATCCCGTTGTAATTCTCGAAGACGCCGACCTCGATCTGGCTGTCGAGTCCACAGCGCAGGGAGCATTCGGATCGACGGGCCAGCGTTGCACTGCGACCAGTCGCGCAGTAGTGGTTAACGACATCGCTGATGAATTCGTTGATCGAATCGCCAAACGCGCTCAATCAATGCGAATAGGTGATGGTATGGATCCGGGAACCGAGATGGGGCCAAGTGTCGACGCCGGCCAGTTCAGGACCGTGCTAAAATACATAGATATCGCACAGGAGGACGGGGCCACTCTGGTTTGCGGTGGTTCGCCCGCAACCGGCAAAGGCCTGGAGAAAGGCTACTTTGTAAAGCCTACTCTGTTCGATCATGTGACGCCGGATATGCGTATTGCTCGCGAAGAGGTATTTGGTCCAGTGCTCTCTGTGTTGCGTGTCAAGAATTTCGATGAAGCAATGCAGGTTGCAAATGACACGGAATTCGGCCTTTCTTCTTCAATATTCACGAATGATGCGGCGCGCATCTTCCGCTTCGTCGACGAGATTGAAACCGGCATGACTCACATCAACTCACCTACAATTGGTGGCGAGGCGCATATTCCGTTTGGAGGAATCAAAGGCACGGGGATCGGAGATCGTGAACAAGGATCAACGGCGCTTGATTTTTATACGGAGCTGAAAGTGGTTTACGTCGACTATACGGGCCGGAAGCGCGAAGGAAATTTGTACTGAGTGACCGGTGACAGGTGACAGGTGACAGGTAAGATACGTGCGGAGGCCGCTTACAAACCATGCCGCTCTACCAGAATCGTGAAGCCGCTTAACTTAAACTGTAGTGGCTCATAGCCAGGAAGGAGCGGAATAATGAGACCCCACGAGAAGCTCGAGGTCTGGAAGAGGTCGATCGACTTGGTTGTGAGAACCTATAAAGCGACTGAAACATTCCCATCGCACGAACGCTATGGATTAACATCACAGATAAGGCGCGCCGCTGTATCAATTCCTGCCAATATTGCGGAAGGCGCAGCGCGACAGTCTGCAAAAGAGTTTGCCTATTTTCTTTCTAACGCTCAAGGCTCTGCCAGTGAGCTCGAAACGGAGCTCCTAATTGCGGAGAGACTGGATTATTTGACTTCGGGTGGTTACCTCGAGATGCGAAACGACCTTGAGAGTGTAGGAAGGATGCTAGTAGGTTTAGCCAGAAACGTGCGAGGAAGTTTCGCTGGCCGCTGATTAAGGCTGGTCACTGTCAGTTGTACTTGTCACCTGTCACCTGTCACTTGTGACTAAATGAGTTCCTAGACAACCATAATGACAAATGAAACTATGAGTGCTCCATCAGCGTAAAAGAGTATTCGTTCCAGTTCCATATCTTTAATCAATGAAAGAGGTTCTATGAAAAGTCTAAATCCTTACCGCAAATCCTTGCTCTTTGTGCTTGTGCTCCTATGCATCGGCCTGATGTCTGCGGCATCGCCCGGCCGGGCAGTTGGCCAAACCAGCGCACAACCGCCGCTGATTGACCGCGAGTTATTCTTCGGAGACCCTGAGATTTCCGGCGCTCAGATCTCACCCGATGGAAAATACATTGCCTTCGTAAAGCCCTTCAAAGGTACGCGCAATATCTGGGTAAAGAAAACGGAGGAACCCTTCGCCGCTGCGAAACCTATTACGGCCGACAAGAGCCGCCCGGTCACCCAATATTTCTGGACCCGTGATGGCAAATACA
>JBHENH010000104.1:301-10811 GCA_046262135.1 Pyrinomonadaceae bacterium | reverse complement strand
GCTCCTGACGGAGCGAGGACTTGTGCAAGGTTCTCGTAGCTATAAACATCTCGCCCCGCTGGGGCGAAGCAACAGCGCATATTCTGTTGCACTTCCAAGTTGAATCTACGTTTGAACCTTGTGCAATTCAGGACACATTGAAACAATTCTGATTAAATCATGGATGAGCTGAAAAAACTGATCCGCGAGGTTCCCGACTTTCCTAAGCCGGGAATCAATTTTTATGACATTACCACTCTCCTCAAACATCCGGCGGGTTTGCGCAAAACCGTTGACGCTTTGGCGTCCGAGTATGAAGGCGAAAAGGTTGAGACAGTTATAGGAGTCGAGGCTCGCGGTTTCATCTTCGCTCCTGCGCTTGCCTATCACCTCGGTGCTGGCTTCGTACCTGTGCGTAAACCGAGAAAGCTCCCGGCGGAATGCGTTTCAATCTCCTACGATCTTGAATATGGTAAGGACACGCTGGAGATTCACCGAGATGCTGTGGGCAATGGCCACCGGGTGATTATTGCAGACGATCTCCTGGCGACCGGCGGCACCGCAAAAGCAGTTTGCGATCTTGTCGAAGGGCTGGGAGGAACGATTGTCGGCCTGGTGTTTGTGGTTGAATTGCAGTTTCTTTCTGGCCGACAAAAGCTTGATGGGTATGATGTGCGGTCGTTGATTAAGTATCAAAGTTAAAAATGATGGGCAATCTTCTGATTTGAAGTTTGAACTTTGAACTTCGTGCTTCGCAGATTCAACTTGAAAGTGCAACAGCTGGATGGTTCTTTGTCACCGCACCGTCGGCGATGGGTGACCGGTTACTGCCTTCAGTTGAGTGCAGGTACTAGTCGCGACCGAGGGCTCCGTCCAGTACAGAACCGCTGGCGGTAGCCAATGGATGCCCAAAAGAAGTTCGGCGGTGCAACGACGAACTAAGTACAAGTTCAAAGCACTAGCTCAAACCACTAGGAAGATCTTTCCTTTACGATTCACCATTTACCATTTACGATTTACTAACTCTTCTGCTCCCGTAGCTCAGTTGCATAGAGCGTCCGCCTCCTAAGCGGAAGGTCGCGCGTTGGAATCGCGCCGGGGGCACCAGAAATTACGGACGAGATTCGTCACGCCTGAAGAAGGCCACGAAAGCAAAAAGAGATCTCCGGCGGACAGACCTTCATCTGGCGGGCCAATCCGGCCGTCGAGAGTTGGTAAATGCCGGATGGTGGCTCGTTGTTAACACTTCTACCACACTGAAGAACTGTGTCAGCAGCATTGCGTGCCTAAATATCCAAAAACTTGCGGCGGTATTTCAGCTCCGGGACAACGCACGATTCGTGTTTGCCAAACACGCGATACCGGTTGCTGGCCACCACGCGGTATAGCCAATCTCGCCATCCCCTGGGCAGCCAGCGTCCGGCCCGTGCCCCCTTCCAAATCCCACCAAGTTCAGTCAGTACGTGGAGAATCGCGTCCGAACGCGACAGAAGACGTTCATTAGATTGCCCGTAGTTGAGCGCCACATACACGGTGTCAAGATCGCGAGGGTCCGCTCCATGTCGCATCAGAAGATCGTTGGCAAACTTGCTTTGCAGTGAGGCAAAACGAAATCGGTCGCGACAATCGCGTTTCAAAATGAATTGATTGAGACGATTGCAGAGGCCGCAAACACCGTCGTAGAGAACAATAGGGTGGGATTCCGGAAAACTCACGAATACTGCCAATCACGGCTCGGGGACAGAAAGTAGGTAGACGGCAAACGATGCCAGCCAATGTTCACCGGCGTAGTCACCGCTCGCCACGTGGGCCAGGCCATCGCTGGCGTGTTTGCGTGCCGAAGCAATCAGATTGGTTCGGGCACGATCATTGTCGGGTAAAGCCGCCGCGATGCTGCGCATGCACCACGCGCGACTGAGGTTTAATCCGTCGAGATGGACCAGCTTTGGGTCGCTGCGGTCTGTAACGACCGCAGGCTGGAGAAGCGATTGGGGAATGCCGCGCCTAAGTTGTGGAAGAAAGCGATGAAACCAGCGCTGAAAATCGGCGGGTCTTAAAACGCGCCGCATTAAATCAGCTTCCATCAGGGCCGGCGAGAAGAAATCCTCGCCCCCGGGTTCCCAGGCCGCCGGGTAATTACTATCATTTGCAAAATAGGTGCGGCTTCGCTCCGAAATCAGCCTCACGAGATTTTTATTGCCCACTGTCTCAGCGTAGTCAAAGGCGAAAGCCAGGCCAAAGGCTGTGTTAGGGTGAACACCGGTGCGAATCGGATAGGTTTGTTTTGGCAGAAATACAGTGTACTGATTGACAAGGGCTTCTGCGAGGGGATGCAAATTTGCAGACCACGCCCTGCCGTCCGGGTCTTCCCAGGAAGAAAGTTCTGCTGCAAGCTTTAACAACCAAGCCCAGCCGTACGTTCGTTCAAACGATTGACGGTTCGGTTGTTTGAGATAGGCAATTTCAGACTCAATATTCTTCGCCGTTAGGTTGGTTCCAAGCGCTTTCCGGATTTCGCCACTTTCATTCAGATCGGGAAATGTGCGCAGCAAACGCACCAGCATCCAGTGTCCATGTACCGAGGAATGCCAATCGTAACAACCATAGAACGCGGGGTGCAGCCCCTTTGGACTCTGTAAGTCCCGATCGTTATTAATTACATGTTCAGGTTTGTTCGGATATTCTCTGCCAACACACTTCAGGGCCAATGCGGCGAAATGCGAAGCTTGAGACTGGTTCAGCGATAAAGATTGTCCCTTCGACTTGTTCATTTGCGCGCTCACTATGCTCGCCTGGATGAAAATAATTGCCGCAATGAAAGTAAATGACTTACGCACTGCTCCTCCTGATGTTCGAATAACTAACGTTTCAGTATTTATGCGATGGTCGCCCAATGTGAATATGCGGCCCGGTGGCAGTGCCCGGAATTGCTCCCCAAAAAGCCAAAAAGGGAATGCCATTGTTGTGCAGGAAACTCATCAGCGCTTGTCCCTCTGATCCATCGGGATGCAGCGATACATCCATGGCATTGTGATGATCGAGTCGCCAGCGGTCATGAATGGAACCCTGCCCGAAGACCGTCACCGGTAAGGGCTTCCTAAAAGCATCAAGGAAAAACCGTTGGACCTTCCACGAATCTGATAAAGACCATATAGCGCCGCCATTGTAACGAATGAAAGAGGCCGTCCTCATCATTGCACCCCTCGCGAGAGGTCTGCTTCTCGCGAGCGTCTTTTCGGTTTCAGCTTCCAGCAAAGTCTGGGCAATTTGCGTGTCGGCGCTGACGATGCGCTGGTTAACTTCGGCCACTTTGGCCTTCGCTTCTGAGACCCCGCGCTCAGTCGCTTCAAAATCTCTTCCAGAAATCAAGCCCTGCTCGAAAACCTCTTTCGCTTTGTTGCGCACGTCTTCGGCTTGTCGCACATCTTTTTCATAGCTAGCGCCCAGTTTCTCCAAGTGTCCTTTATATTCCCGAGTAGCATTAACGAATTCTTCGCGCAGCTTTGAGAGCTCGTCTACCGGCTTATTTTTATTAGATTTGGGAGTCCGGCTCGGGATCCGCTTTTGCGCTGATCCTTCAGAAGGCAGCGAGAGCGCAAGGAATAAAAGGAGACATGCGGTTGCAATGCAGCCCAGCGACCTGACGCTGAAGGTTCGCCTCCTCACCTTCGTGGACAACTCAGTTCCAACCTGGAATTGAATTCGCTGCCTAAGAGAATTGCCAAACGTATGAAGGGTAGACCACATTGTAGGAATCGAAGATGGATATTGGCGTGAGCGCAAACAGACACGAACAGGAACAGACTACAGGCGCTGAACACCGCGAAGGTCCATCGCGTTCGGGCTGTACAGAAACGGGGGGAATGAACGTGCGCAACCCGCTGATGCGTTACTTGACCATTGTGCCTGTGCGGCCCCACCGGGTGTTATTCAGAAAGTCCAGAACGGCGTTAATCGGAAAGGCGGCGGTACTCGAAGGCGCACTCTCGTCGTAAGACCAATAAACAAACATCGCACGTCCGATAACTAAATCTCGCGGCACGTATCCCCAGTAGCGGCTGTCTTCGCTGTTGTTACGATTATCTCCCATGACAAAATACTTACCTGGGGGAATAACGATCTCTCGGCCATCGCCTTCGAGCTTAAAAATTGGGTAGTCTTCTTCAACGAAGTCAGGATTGTAATAGACGTCATAGAGCGCGCCCGCTTTTCGCGGAGGGTTTTCACCGATTTTGAGCGGCGCTTTATCGTTGTTGTCGATCGCCTCTATTTGGTGCTCTGGTAGAGGCCGGTTATTGACGAGGACTGTTCTTCCCTCCATCCGTATGTGGTCGCCCGGCAAACCGATGACCCGTTTGACGTAGTTGGTTGTAATCGGCTTGTTATCCGGTCGGTCATCGCGCCTCGGATCGTACTTATTACCCGGATACTTAAAGACAATAATGTCGCCCCGTTTGATGTCGCGCTGGGGGAGAAACGGCAGGGATTCGCCGGGAGCAAAAATGAATTTGTTGACTAAGAGATGATCCCCGATAGTAATCGTATTCTGCATTGAACCCGTTGGCACTTTTACCGCCTGCACGACGAACGTCATGCCGAACAAGGCCATGATCACTGTCACCACCGCTGACTCAAAGTACTCGCGCCAAACAGATTTTGGCGGACCGGTGGGTTTGGCCTCCGGCTCCGGCGGCCGGCTGTGGCCGTTGCGATTAAAAAAACGGGTGAAAGAAAATGGCTTCGCTTCCGCTTTAGTTTCGGAGGCACTCGCCGGCGCGGGACCGCTGGAAGGATTGTTCGTCATCTCAAAGATCATCCTAGATTCGTTGGTTGCCGCGGTCAAGTTGGCCGCCTGACGGGCTCTCCTTCTAATATCGATGAGCCGAGCGTCCGCTATGGGTCTCGGTAACTCCTTGAGGGCAGAGCGAGCTCTGAAAACAGACCACAGAGGAAGAGGCACGGAGACAAGGCGATCCAGGGACTGCATGACGGATTGGCAGAGACCGTGGAATTGGAAGCAATTCACGTCTATTTCAGTTCTGCTTTCATAAAGGCCAAAGCCTCCTTGGCTGCAGCCGCTTCTGCCGTTTTGATCGAGCGGCCTTGCGCTCGCACGCTGCCACCGTCCCAGTTCACTTCAACATGGAAGGTGCGGCGGTGCGGCGGCCCAAGCGCTTCGACCACAGAATAGCGAGGCGCGGGCCTGCGTTCGGCCTGGAGCTTCTCCTGCAACATTGTCTTATAGTCAGCTTCCGCAGCACCGACGGGGGTGACTTTGCGCAGTTCTTCTCCCAATGCACGCTCAACAAAGTCAGTAGCAGCGGATAACCCCCCATCAATAAAGATTGCGCCGGTCAGCGCCTCCAGTACATCCGCCAGTAGTGCGTTTTTGCGCCGGCCGCCGCTCTTTTCTTCGCCGCGACCGAAACGCAAGAAATCGCCGAGATTCAATCTGATCGAGGCAGCGGCCAGCGTGGGTGCGCTGACCAAGCGGTGTTTCATCCGCGAAAGTTCGCCTTCAGTTCCGGCGGGGTAGGCCTTGCATAGATAGTCGGCGACGACTAATCCCAAAACCGAATCCCCCAGGAACTCCAGAGCTTCATTGTGAAGGCGTCGCGCTTCGTCGTCCGCGCCGGGAGCAACCTGTTCGTGAGCCCAGGATCGATGCGTAACGGCACGTTCAAGCAACGAGCGGTTCTGAAACTTGTAGGAGAGGATCGTTTGCAGTTGGTCCAGGTCCGGAAGTGTGATCCCCTGTGTCTTCAAGGTCGGTCTTAAATGTTAAAAGCCGGAAGCGTCGTCGAAGTTAGCGACAAAGCCTCCGGCTATTGAATGATGGGGCGTAGGCGGTTAGCTCAGTGACGTCTATGGTTATTTCGCGTTTTACGTTTCGTTGCGACCTTTGTACTGACAGTCGTCGCCGGTTTCGCTGCCGTCGTCGAGCCGGGTGTGGCCGTTCCCTTCGGAAGCGTATTCAAAGACGTCGAAGCAGCAGCTGTTGTAGCAGCAGGGGCTGGGGCTCCCGTCACGGCAGTTGAACCTGACGAAGCAGCGCCACCAGAAGTGGGGGCTGTCGTAGTTGTCGCAGAAGGCGGCAAAGTCGTAAGCGCTGTCGGCTCCGGCGGCAAAGGCTTAGACAACACACTCGAGATTAAGTCGGAGAGTCCCGCATCCGATTGGTTGTGGCGATACTTGTACCACGTGCTCAGATTCTCCATCCATTCTTTTTTCTTCGCCTGGTACTTTGGATCATTGCCGGCGAGAGCGACTGCGCGCGCGTAGGCGTCGATCATTCTATCGATAACCTGTTGAATGTTCGCCAGCGCGAGTTTGCTTTCTGGTGATTCGTCTTTGCCTTCAAACCTGGTTTTATAATCCGCGGATAACTTGGTGTAAGGTCCAGCTTCATATGACGCGACGATAAAGAAGTAGGTCCATGGATCCTTTTTTAACTCGCTGCCAAATTGAGCCGCCTTGATGAGAGAGGTAAGAGTTTCCGGTGACGGGTTTTTGAGAGTCAGACGCCCAAGAGCGTTATAAAGATAAGCGAGCGTGTCGTCTTTTGAAAGGAATGGAGCCCAGCTTTCAGGCGCCTTACCTGATTCAATCATTTGAATTGCACGGCGGGCGTATCTAAGTGAGTCAGGATTAAATGACTCATTTTGCGAGGTAATCGTCGCCAGGTAACCGCCGTAACCGAGATCAATAAGGACTCGGAGATTCTCAGGCTCATCGTTCAGAATCTCCCTGCCTAATGTAAATGCTTCCGCGTATTTCTTATCGTGGTACAGCAAGGGCTGGAGTTTTAGTTTTCGTGCTTCTTTATCGTAAGCAGCTGCCCACTTCTTTAGGTAGGTCGGGATGTCACCGACTTCTTCCGGGCATGCACCTAAATATTTCTTCGCGGCTTCATAGGCCTTTGGCGGATCTGTGGTTCGAAATTTCGTGAAGTCGGCATACCACGTTGCTTTACTTTCGTCAGTACATTGTCCCTGAAGTGACGGTGTTGCCTCGTCAAGGTCTATAGCGTTCGCGAAGACCGGGACAGCCAGTACTCCCAGGCTCGCATAAATTGCGAAAACCAATATAGTCTTTTTCATTAGTCCTCGAACCTCCAAGTTCCCTCTTAAATCGAACGTCGCGGGAGGCCGCATCTCGCTATCCAGCGCCGTACAGCCATACTAAGATGCGGACATACAAACAGCCGTTGCCGATCTGCGGTGCACCATCTGGAGAGAACCACAGCCTTAATTGAGCTATCTAGCCAAAAGAACGTCCGCAATATTCCTGCAACTCCGACAAGCTGTCAAGGCAACAGGCCCTGGCCGCGCAAAAGAAAATCGCGTCTAAAAAGCGTCTGCGCCGGGTCTCGTTAGTTTACGAGATGCCGGCGCAGAGAGGTTTTCGAAGGATTACAAAACCCTTGCAATCAAGGTTGCTGTTGCTGGGTTCTTCGCGGCCGGTTGTCCGGCTGAATGGCACCGTTTACTACTGCTTTATTAGGCATTGCTTTTTGGCCTTCAGTTTTCGGCATTGAATTGTTTCTAGCAGAAACCGGCATCAGAACAGACTTAACGGTAGAGGGCTGCGAGTAGGGAACGAGCTTGTGAGTTGGAGTTGTCGCCGCTGCAGTATTGGTCCTCACCGGCGCGATCTGCTGAGACTCGACGCTCTCCAGTCCTGCCGTGTCGGCGGCATCATCCTTTTCTTCATCGTCGAGAGTAGTGGCAATCTGAAGATTTCTCGGAGTGCCGAAGCGCTGACTTAGATCGCGGTAAATCCTTCCGGCCACCGCGGCCGGCAGATGATGATGAGCATCAGTGCCACGCGTAATGACCACGACTGCAAGTCTGGGGTTTGCCAGAGGCGCGTAGGAAGTGAATAGGCCAACCCAGCTGCCTTCCCCGCCGTTGCATGTGCCAGTCTTCCCGGCAACCGTTTGCGTCGGATCGTAAGCTTTGCGACCAGATCCGTAATTTACTGCACCGATCATGCCCGGCACCATTCGTTGCAGAACATTGTCGTCAATAGCTAACTTCCGACGTACTTTTGGTCTAAATTTCAGTTCCTGACTACCTGCAATTTGGGGGGCGAGCAATTTTCCGCCATTGGCCATGGCCGATACCAGACTACCCAATTGCAGTGCCGTCACTTCAAAGCCATCAGCGTAGGAAAACATCCGATGAAGAGCGAAGCCAGGCTTTAACTCCGGAAGGCGACCGGCATATTCGAAGGGAACGTTCGCACCAGTTTTCTCACCTAAACCCATCTCGCGAGCGTAGCGAATCATTTTGTCAAAACCGATGCTGCTACCCACACGCTCAAAATAATGATTGTCAGAACGGGCCAGTGCTGAAGTGAGATCCATTCGAGAATGGTTTGAGGCCAGGGTCATTTCGGACGGAGGAATAACGTTTTCTGCTAATCCGGCGACTCCAGTGACAAGCTTAATCGTCGAACACGGTTTGAAGCCACGACGCATTGCCCATTCCTGGTTGACCATCGAATAGACTTTGCCGGTCATCGGATCCATCACCACTACTGTTCCAGCATGATTGCCGAGTGCATTAATTGCCACGCGACGAACCTGGGCGTCTTCGCCGATGGTGTTGTCTCTGGCAATCATTCCCTGGACCTCATTCCGCAGAGCTTGGTCGATCGCCCTCTGGCGAGCAATCGCAGCCTGACGCGCAGCTTCGGCTCGTCGGCGGGCCTCAAGAATTTCACGTCGACGCAGTGCTACCAACCGCCGCAACTCAGCGGCACGCTCGCGTCTGCTCATAGGATGACGCAATTTACGCTCAAGCGCCTTCAACGAAGCGGTCTGTTCCCTGGCGTTCTGCCGCCGCTCGCGTCGAAGTTCTTTTCGCGACAAGTTAGACTTTGCGCCGCGTCGAGAATTTCTCGATGACGCACGATCATCACGACGAGAGTTCCGGCGTTGTTCTTTTGCCGAAAGCTTCTTGCCTTTTTCTGCTCGCGCGTTTCCACGGCGGGGATTGCTTTCGTGCCGTTTCTTGGCAACGACGGAACTTTCGAATGGGAGGATGAGAAGAATAAATAGGACGAGTGCAAAATGAAGGGTCCGGGATTGGCTGGTCGTCAAAGTCATTAGGTTTCTATCACCTTTCCTAGGGGTTATTGCTCAGTTTGCTGAGCGTCGCCGAGAATTCTTCACCGCGTAACGCATTTGCAACGGTCGATGAGTACCGTCCGGATGCAAAAGCTGATGCTGCCAGCCTGAGAGTCTCAAAATGCTCTCCTTTTACACCTGGTTGTGTTGTGGACCTGGGGTCCTGATTACGTCGGGGGCGGGAGAATTCCCAATTGGCGGTCCCTGGGGACATTGATTCGAGACCGAGGGAACTATAACATCCGAAAACGCGAGCGGCAACAGAAAAGTAATCTTTTGCACACAACTCGTGACAAATTCACCTCATTTTGGTCGGGCTATTAAAAGGAAAGAGCGAATAGCGACAACAATTCCAGCGGTTTGGTCGTCAAATTGATGTGAGGATGGCAAAAGTCCTAAACAGCTTCCGCGCGCGACTTGTACTTTTACTGGTTGTGCTTTTGGGTTTGACCCTGGGCGTCCAGTACTACGTCAATCTGCGTTCGGTTCAGCGAAATGCTCGAATGCTGGTGGAGCAGGAGCAAGCCATAATGGCCGGAGTTGCACTCGGGTTTAACAGCATCAACAGTAAAAAATACATGGATCAGATGCGAACCGATGTCCGCCAGCCGCTTATTGATGACACCACAGGACGCGTGAAGAATGTTCTGGTCGTGGACAGCGAAGGCTTAATTCGGGATAGCCTTATCGGCGATTACTCTCCCCGGGAAAACGAGGACAAAACAAGAACATACGTTCAACTTAGGGATGTTCCTCTGCCGCGGCTGCGCGCAGCAGTGGAGTTAGTCGATCTTAACGAGAACCTCCCTCCCTGGTTGAAGGGCTCGGTAGTCTCAAAGCCAGGCGAGCCGGGCGCGTTCTATTTCCCGATTGAGACGACCGAGGGTCGATGGTACATCATCGTAGTACTCGAATCAGCAAACACGCTTACGAACATTCTCCAACGGCAGACGTCTCGCTCTGCTCTTTATACGCTACTTTTGTTATTAGCTACCACACTCGTTACCGGTTTATTCGTCTGGAGATTTACTCGCCCAATTAAAGATTTATCAGTGGCCGCCCGCCGAGTTGCGACCGGCGATTTTGACGTTCGAGTGCCAACCGATCGTCGAGATGAAATGGGTGCTTTATCTTCGGCATTCAATGACATGACCGCCCGTCTCGGTCGCGCACGCGAGCTTGAGTCGCAACTTCATCAGGTTGAAAAAGCTGCCGTCGTCGGGCGGTTGGCCGCGGCGATCGCGCACGAAATCCGAAACCCCTTGAACTATATCAATCTCACCTTGGATCATCTTCGGTCGACCTTCGCCCCTGAAGACGCGTCGAAGCGAAAGACATTTGAGAAGCTCGCCGATCAGCTTAAGTCCGAAGTAGGTCGAATCAATCGCCACATCACAG
>JBHENH010000104.1:0-291 GCA_046262135.1 Pyrinomonadaceae bacterium | reverse complement strand
CTTTGGAGCTTCAGTTACTTAATCTTCGTGAGCAAGCTGAGGATGCGTTGCGGGTGATTGCCGGACAGGCGGCAGAAAGCGGAATTGAAACCTCCTTAATAGAGGACGGCAAGGTGACGCCAGTTGTAGCCGACAAGGAATCGTTAAGATCTGTTTTCACCAATCTGCTCCTGAATAGCCTCGAGTCTTTTGACGGAGGAGGCGGCCGCGTCGGAATCACGCTGTCATCGGAATCTGCTGAGCGAGCACGTATTGAGATTACCGATACGGGCAGAGGAATCAATCCTGGCG
>JBHENH010000103.1:10417-10855 GCA_046262135.1 Pyrinomonadaceae bacterium | reverse complement strand
AACCTGAACTGCGCATAGCCGCAAAACGCAAAACCGCAAAAGGTCGCAAACGAATGCACTGCCAATGGCCGCAGGCCGAGCGCGAATAAGGGAAAGAATAGGAGGGCGATGCCGTACTCGTGTTCGCTGAAGGCAAGTGTGTACTTGTAAGGGTAGAAAACGTTGGCGTGAAAAAGATTGAGTGGGTCAGTAAACGTTTGGTGGTAATTCCACCACAAGGACCAGGCGATCATATACGGATCGCCTTCGTCAGCCACTGCATCGCGCATGCGCGTAACCCAGGGCCAGGTCATCACCGCAGTCATCACGAAAAAAGCAATCAGGATCAGCGCATCTCGCACCGGAGGACGGCGATGAATTGCAAGTACTGCTGCTCGAACTTTTTTATTCATCTGTCAGGAGAAGAGGCTTCGTTTTCACGGCATGCAATTAGAGAAA
>JBHENH010000103.1:369-10407 GCA_046262135.1 Pyrinomonadaceae bacterium | reverse complement strand
CGCGGACTTTATCATATCTTGTTCGACCAACGCGCCCGTATTTCTTTTCGAGTAAAGCTTCCGAAAAAGAATTCAATCAAACAATGGCAGTGGGACAATGTGCAAACGGTGAAGAGCTTCTAACAAGTTCCGCATGAGGCAGACTCTCGCGGGTGGCTGTCAGTGATGACCTTTGAATGAGTGAGAAAGTCTTTCGAAAACTCAGTCGAATTCAAACGCGGGCTAGTGAATTGTTTCGGCCGCTGCAGCTGCCGGGCCATGCTCTACTTTGCATTTATTTTGCAGTGTTCGCACGCCAGTATCTTTGGTGGGTCACGGATAACAACTTCATCGCCTGGAGCGCATCGGCGGTTGTCGCAGTCCTGGTCACCTGGCTTTACATCTTGTCAGAAGAACGGACGGCAGAGGAGAAGGTTGAACTTCCTTTTTGGCTTGTTGTGGTCGGACCGCTCGCGCTCGTCTACGCTATGCGCGTCGCTTTACCGGATATCTCATTCGACGTTTTGAACTACCACCTTTTTCATGGAGAAAGGACGCTTCGGGGTTTTCTTTATCTACCGGGCGAATTCTTTCCCACACCCTCACCTTTTAGTCCGGCCCCTGACATGGTGACGGGAATATTCCGCAAAATACTCGGTTATCGCTTAGGCACCTTCGTAAACTTTCTGGCAGTGATTTGGGTGGCGCGGATCGCGGATAAACTTCTGCGCCCTTTCCTGCCCGGTCCGTGGCTTCGGGCGACTGGAATACTTTTGGCAGTGCTGGCTGAACATGTGTTGGGAGAGATCAACAACTACATGCCCGACCTCCTGGCGATTCCGCTTCTCCTCGAGGCTACGAATTTAGTACTTCGCCATTACGACTACAAAAATGCTTATCTGAATTTTGTGCGCATCGCGCTACTGCTGGGTATGAGCGTGGCGTTCAAGCTAACCAACGCCGCTTTCGCCCTGCCCATTGTTCTGCTTTGCGCCTATCGTGCGCTGGCCGAACGCAGACCTGATGGGACAAATCAGGCGAAGAAGAACATAGACGTTAGACGACTGGGATTTACCACCGTACTCTCCGCAGTTGCTTTTTTCGCGCCGCTTTTGCCCTTCCTCCTTTACCTCTACCGCGAAACCGGCAGTCCCATATTCCCTGTTTACAACGGAATTTTTAAGTCGGTCTACTGGCCTCCGAGTAACGTATGGGATCCGCGGTGGGGTCCTTTTGGTTTGTGGGAAAAGCTCCTATGGCCCATTCTTATCAGCTTTAATGCGAAGCGAATATCGGAGCTGCCAATATATTCCGGAAGAATCTCTTCCGGTTTCGTGCTCGCGCTAATCGCTCTCGTTTTTGTGAGACGCAATGCGCGAATCCGGGACCTTTGTCTTGTGGTAGTCGCAGCTTCACTTTTCTGGAGCGCAAGCACAGGTTATATCCGTTACGCACTCTACCTCGAGGTAATGGCGCCGATCGTCCTGCTCGCGCTGGCAGCCACTCTACTTCAGATGAGTAATCGCAGCGTACGGCCCGTCGCCGTGGCAACAGGGACATTGATCTGCGTGGCCTTAATTTTTCACGCCTGTGTGGGCCTCTACTACCTCTCAAAATGGGAATTATCGCAGCGTCCCACATTTTTCAAACAGGCCGGTGTCCATCTCGATGAGGCGAGCTATTTTCTGCGCGACTACTCGCTAAGGAATTCTCTCAACCCCGCGCATCGAGCAAGCTTCGAGCGTGTTCAGGTGTGGATCATAAGCAGCATCAAGACCAGCGGCCTGGCAGTATTGCTAAAGCCTGACGCACCGATGATCGGAGTGAACAATTTAGAGTTCTTCCACAATCAAGAGTCACGAGAAAGATTCAATCGGGCGCTGCAAAGCGCTGCCGGCAAGCGAATGTTCTCGCTGGCCCTTGCTGGGGATCTTGAGACAGCAAAAGCGAACCTTCGCAGAAGTGGCTTCGCGGTGGCGGAAATCACTCCAATGCAAATTCCTTTTTACTCTGCCCAGGGAACAATAGCAGTTCACCTGATTGAGGTGACGGTGGGAGGAAGAGATTTATTTGGTAAAGCTCAGGACTCGGCAAGAGATAAGAATGTCGAGCTTGCGGCCAGCGCTTACCGAGCAAAAATTTCCGCGATGCAGCAGCCCGCTGTAATAAAGGCCGGATCGAAGGAAGCTCTCCAGGTCAAAGTAAGAAATGAGGGTGACTACGTGTGGCAGGCACGCGCTCCGCAGGGCTGGAAGAATATCGTGACTTTGGGAGACCGTTGGTTGACTGCGGACGGAAGTCGCGTCGTAAATGATATGGACGCCCGCGCCGTCCTTCCACATAATCTAAAGCCTCGCGAGGAGGCCGAGATTACGCTAACCGTTACGGCGCCGCAGAAACCAGGAAAATACATTCTGGAACTTGATATGGTCCATGAAGGTGTAACGTGGTTTTACGAACAGGGCTCAGTGACCTTAAGATGGCACGTCGAAGTTGAAAGTAATTGATGACCCGAGTCTGACAATGCAAAGGTTCTGACCAGTATTGGGGGCATCTTGCTGTCGGGAAACTGTCATCTTTGATTCGGCAACGTGCACCGATGTTGCGGAAGTTCATTCAAACTTTCACGAAGAGGAATCCTTATCATGGCAATCAAAAACTGTCTTTGCTTTGTCGCTCTGCTTGGCTCGCTGGCGATTTTCGGTTGCAGCAACAGACCTTCAGCTTCGTCAACTTCATCCCCCGCTAGCACCGTCGATCGCAGCCGGACGCCATCGGCTCTGCCTGACAATGGGTTCAAGGCATCCATAACTCTGGTTGATCCGCCGGTGAAACTACGCGCCGGCGAAAAAGCGACAATTCAGGTCAAGGTAAAAAACGTAAGCGACGTGCTTTGGTACGCGCGTGGGGCCGAGATCAATACAAGTTCGGATAACAAATTCTATATCGCCGCGGGCGACCGATGGCTTAAAGCGGCGGACGAAGATCTCATTACGAATATGGATGGGCGCTACGGCCTCAATAAGGATCTGGGGCCCGGCGAAGAGACGGAGGTGCCACTGATAATCACGGCGCCGAAAGAACCGGGCGATTACATCCTGGATGTTGATCTCGTTCAGGAGCAGGTTGCCTGGTTTCACGATAAAGGCTCGCCCACCGCCAAAACCAAAATAATTGTGGTGCGATAATGAAAAGCAGACGCTAAACAAGCTAACAGTAGTCGCTGATTTCCGGTTAATTGCGATTGGTTTATTTTCTGCCGTCTCTTGCAATTGGTTCAAAGCACGATCGACTAATACACCTGTTCGCCGTTCGTCCACATTGATCCTTCATATTTGCTTTTTATGAAACTCGCGTATTTTAGTCCGCTGAATCCGCAACCGTCCGGGATCTCTGATTACAGCGAAGAACTCTTGCCGTATCTCGCAGCTCACGCGGATATTGACTTGTTTGTCGACGGCTTTGTTCCGAGCGATGCAGAACTGTTGGAACGCTTCAGTTGTTTTGATTACAAAAAGCATCCCTCAAAACTCGATCGTCTCAGCGAATACGATGCCGCCATTTATCATCTGGGTAATGATCATCGTTACCACGCAGGCATTTTCCGGGTGATGCAATCTCACCCGGGCATCGCTGTTTTCCACGAGTACATCTTTCAGGACTTTTTTCTGGGTCAGGCGTATGAACTAAAGAACTGGCAGCAGTATCTCGATGAAGTAGAGGCCTGCTATGGTCCAGGCGAGCGTGCGAAGGCCGAGGAATCAATCCAGCGCGGTGACTTCCCGCCCCAAGCCACTGCTCCCCTCGACTACCCGCTCAACTGCCGGCTGGCGCGGTCGGCCGAAGGCATCATTGCCCATTCTGAATGGAGCCGCGTTCGCCTCAGCAAAGTTGTGCCAGATATTCCGACGGTGCGAATCAATATGCCGATCAAAGTTCTCAATCCCACGCTGCGACGCACCTGGGTGACGAAGGATCCTTTGCGGCATTTTGTTTCAATTGCCAGTTTTGGAGGGATCATTCCGCGCAAAGGCATCGATCAAACTTTGCAGGCGCTCGCCGGGTTGACACAGGAGGTTGATTTTCATTTCACTCTCGTCGGTGCGGAAAACCCTTATTGGGACGTGCGCGAACTCATTCTCCGCCACGGCCTCAGCGAGCACGTCACCATAACCGGGCATGTCTCACTCGAGGAGTTTAATCGCCACATCGCAGCAACTGACATAGCTATCAACCTCCGCGAATACACCGTCGGCGAAACTTCAGCCAGTCTGTGCCGCATCATGAGCGTCGGCGTCCCTGCGGTCGTGTCCGATATAGGTTGGTTCTCAGAGATTCCGGATGAGTGCGTCGTTAAAGTCATGCCCGACGAAAATTTCGTCGCTACTTTGCGATCGGCTCTGCGGAAGTTAATCAAAGACGAATCCCTTCGAAGGCGCATCGGCGAAAAGGCTCGCGAATTTGTCGTGACCGAACATAACGCCTGGAGAACTGCGGAGCGTTATATCGATTTTGTCCGTGAAGTAATCAATCAACCGTCTAGCAAGCTTCGCCGTCCATCCCAGCTTTCGGTTTTTCGCTCCGAACCCTCGACCTCGATCAGAGAGAGCGCAAAGCATAGACCCGTCAGCGACCGGACTGGCCCCCAGCGCCAGTTAAAAGTCGCATATTTCAGTCCGCTTAACCCGCAGCCGTCAGGGATCTCAGACTATAGCGAGGAGTTGTTGATGCACCTGCGGAATTACCTGGAAGCGGATCTCTTCGTCGATGGCTTTGCACCAAGCAATCCGCTAATGACAACCAGTTTCCGCGTCTTTGACTACCAGAAAGATCCGTCCGTGCTCGAACGCCTCTCTGAATACGATGCAGTCGTCTATCACGTCGGCAACGATCATCGTTACCACTCTGGTATTTATAAAGTAATGCAGCGCCACCCGGGCATCGTAGTCTTTCACGACGTTGCGTTGCAGGACTTTTTTATCGGACTAGCGCGCGATGAGGGCCGGATGAGTATCTATCTCGATGAACTCGAGGCGTGTTACGGAAAGGATGAGCGGGCAAAGGCCCAGGACTACCTCCGGCGCGGGGCGCTTCCACCTCACAATGATGTGCCGCTGGACTTTCCCCTTAACTGCCGAATGGCACGCTCGGCGGAAGGCATCATCGTCCATTCAGAGTGGAGTCTCGAACGTCTGCGGGCTGTCGCTGCCGGCGTGCCCATTGCACGCATCAAGCATCACATCACCGCACAGGCTGCGATGACACCGGCAATAGGCAATGGCTGTCGCAAGAATGGACAGGTGATGATTGCCTCGTTCGGACTGATTAGCCGGGACAAGGCAATTGAGCGAGCCCTACGAGCTCTTTCGGCGCTGCGCGACGAATTCGATTTCCACTATACGATGGTCGGAGCATCCGGAAACTTTCCTGAGCTTCCTCAACTTGTGCGCAACTATGGACTCGAGAATCACGTGTCCATTACGGATTACGTTTCCCTTGAGGAATTTCAACGTCGAATCCTCGACACTGATATTGCCATCAATTTGCGTGAGCGGCCCGTGGGTGCGACTTCTGGCAGTCTCTGCCGAATCATGGCTGCGGGTATCCCAGCGATAGTCTCAAACGTAGGTGCATTTTCGGAGCTGCCTGATAATGCAGTCGTCAAAATAGATCACGACGTTTATGTCGACGCACTCCTTCTGGCTTATCTGCGCAAGCTAATCGAGGATCCGTCCCTGCGAGCACGCATCGGCCGCAATGCGCGGGAGTACGTACTGGCAGAACACAACATCGAAATCAGTGCGGAGAATTATGCTGCCTTCATTCGCGAAGTGATCGGGCGACGCCCCCGTAAACAACTGATCAATAAAATTGCCACTGAAATGTCATCGCTCGGCGTGCGGGCAAGCGACGAGCCGCTGTTGCGCGATGTGGCATCGGAGCTAGCCGTGCTGGCGCCGGTCGACCACTTTGACGGGACCACGTCAAAGCGCAATTCCGCTTTTGCTGGAATTCCAGCGGAGGCTGTTGAAGTCAGAGCTGTTCCTGGCGCAAACGGGCATTTCGCTCCCGTGAAAGCGACCGCGGAATCGCCGGGTCGAATGCCCAAGGTTGAAGGTATTGATTACAGGCGCGGCGCTCTCGAATATACCAGTTTGCTAAGTCCGGACCTGAATTACTACTTGAGAACAAAACCGTTCTGTAACCTCCACAAACCGATCAAGTACTCCGGTGACGGAATGGATCCGGAAACGCACCGCCACTTTAATGATTTCGCGAACATGGCTGTCGCCCTGGCCTTGCGAGCTGAGTCGAAGATTCTGGATGTCGGCTGTGGCCCGGGTTGGCTCAGTGAATACTTTGCGCGTCTTGGTTATGACGTCACCGGCATTGACATCAGTGATGACCTCATTCAAATAGCGCGTGAGCGCCTGGAGCGATTGCCATATCAGGTTGATCAGGAAACGCCGCTGAAATGCCGCTTTCTATCTCACGACATCGAGGCCGCTCCACTCGCGGAAAAGTTTGACGCGGTTATCTGTTACGACGCTTTGCATCACTTTGAAGACGAGCAAAACGTTTTTCGTCATCTCGCGGCGATGCTTGAAGTAGGCGGATTGTTGTTTATTCTCGAAGGGAAGAAGCCGTTAGTCGGATCTGTTACGGAGGAGGTCCTGCGCAGGTTTATGCAGGAATATAAAACGCTGGAATCCCCTTTCAGCGACGAATACCTGCTGGCCCTTCTTGACAAGCACGGATTTGCGATTGTTGGGAACTTTGTGAGCGTCAATGGTTTTTTTGAGCGCGAGATGCTCGAAAATATTGCCGGTGATCTGCATCTGCCGTTGCGCAAGATCGACATGGACTACCACTACCTGACTTGTTTGAAAGTTGCTCAGGACGCACCAGCGTCAAGCGTACCCGACAGCCGCAAACCCGGACTGTTGAGAGCAGAACTCGCGCTACGGTTCCCGATGCCACCATCGGTCGAGCCGGGCGCAAAGTTCAAAGCGCCTGTCGTCATCAAAAATACCGGCGACACGCTCTGGCTAACCGCACAAACTGTGCGCGCCGGCATCGTCATGCCGGGTGTCCGAATCCTGGATCAGCACGGCAAAATCATAAGCGAGCTTCACGGCCATCCAATGCTGCCGCGCGCGATTCCTCCCGGACGATCGATTGCTCTGGACATCGAATGCCCGGCGCCCGCAACACCGGGGCCTTACACCGTCAAAATTGATTTAGTGGATCAGCACGTATGCTGGTTTGAAGAAAGAGGATCGGAGCCTCTTGTGTTCACCTTTGAAGTAGAAAACGAACAATGACGCGCCAGGAGATCTTAACGGAGCTGCAGCGACTCGAACCCTGGTTTCACTGTATTGACCTCGGCGACGGGCTGGCAACGAAATCACGAAGCGCGATTGGCGAACCACTCGAGCATCCGCGCCCCACCTGGGAGAAAGTGAAGGCTTGCCTGCCCGAAAATCTTTCCGGCAAAAGCGTGCTGGACGTTGGGTGCAACGCCGGTTTCTATTCCATCGAGATGAAGCGACGTGGGGCGGAGCGGGTCCTGGGAATCGACTCACAAAGAGACCTGATCTGTCAGGCTGTCTTTGTGCGAAAGGTGACCGGACTGGAAATCGAGTACCGCAGGATGTCGGTGTATGATCTCGACCCGCGCAATGTTGGGCAGTTTGATATTACGCTCGCGCTTGGCCTGATTTATCACTGCAAGCACCTGGTGCTGGCGCTCGAGAAGCTCTTTACTGTTACACGAAAACTGCTCGTCCTGGAGACGGCCATCTATCCACCTGGGAAATCGCCCGGGTCGTTCGTCTATGACCTCGGTGGAGCGCGACCCACACTTCATCCGCTCGCCTACATTGAGAACCCGCCCGACGCTAAAGAAGCAATTTACAACTGGTTTCTTCCCAGCGTCTCTTCGCTTTGCGCCCTGCTGAAAAACATCGGCTTCGACGAGGTTGAGGTGCTCCCCGGCGTGGAGGGCGATCGTGCTGTGCTTGCCTGTCGCAAGCACCAGCCTTATCCCGACAGTCGCGCGGTCAGTTATTTGGGCTCGAGGTTGACTCTCCTAAGCGCTCGATCACGCAGCCATCCGGGAGAAGAACTTCGGTTTCGCCTGCGCGCTGAAAACGTCGGACTCGCTCGCTGGTTGTGCGGAAACGAAAAGGGCACGGACAAGGGCACCGTGCATCTCGTGGCCCATCTTCTTCACAGCGATGGAGAGATAATCTCCTGGTATATGGCCGGTGCTTTCTTACCAGGCGATGTAGCACCGGGTGAATCCGTCGAGGTTGAGATCGCGCTTTTGGCGCCTGCGTCGCCCAGCCGATATCTGTTGGCCTTTGACATGGTCTCCGAACATTTGGCCTGGTTCGAGGATCTGGGGTCTGCAACCGTAAAACACGAGCTGATTGTTGAAGATTGAGGATCGATAACGGCTACTTTGCTCCATGATCAGAGCGCGAGTATGTCAAACAGATGCATGAGTGCAGCACTACGAACTGCGATCGGCAACCAGCGTTGATCTTTCTTCTAACCGATGTTCCCACTGGTGGTAATAGCTGGCCCGCGTGATTCTGGTAATACTAAACCCAAGCATAGCGAGCACCTCACGATAAACTCCAACAGAATAAGTCCACCACGTGTAGTCATGGTCAGGATTACTGGCTCGTGGCTCAAAACGCGCTAACCGCTCTTCGGATTGAAGTAGCGGCGTCACCAGAATCATAGTTTCCTTTGTCAGCCGAGCTATAGAAGCCAGCGCCGTCACCTGATCGCTGAGGTGTTCGAGGACAGACCCCACGATCGACACGTCAAATGTTCCAAGTTGCGGTGGTAGATCATATACATTACCGTAATAGACTTGGGCCTTTGATGCGAGCAGCCGGTGACATAACCAGTAAGCGTTCTTCCATTTGTCAATATACTTGTCATAGTCATTCGCCCAATAGGCGTGATCGGTGTAATAGGGTTTGTCTTTAAACGGAAGAAATGTTTGCTGGCCGCCGTGGCTCATGTCGAACGACACGACCCGTGCGGCTTTTTTTTCTGCCTCGAAAGTAAGAAAACCGGTAGCCGTTCCGATGTCCAGCACTGACTTGCCAGTGACTTCAACCCCACCGATATATTCATCAAACTTTCCGCGCAGGTCCCAGTGTCCCCGCACTACGCCGAATCCCGGCAAATCCATCGTGTGATAGAAATAGCAATCACTAAGGTTGCTTATGACTCGCGGGGCAACGAATAGTGAGTTTGAATCTGTTGCTTCGTTCATGTTCGAATGGCGGTGGAACTCTTCGTTGACGTAGGCACTTCAACGTAAGTCAAACTTATCTGTTGCATTCCGGCTCATGGCAATTCGTTTTAGAACTGAAAGGGATGATGTGATGCGGCTCATCTTTCCTGCCGCAGCCCACCCTTCCACCAGATTCCCATGGCCATCAGTGTCAGTAGTGAAATCACCAAACCCAGCACTACCGATTTTGGGCGATAGACAAACTCTACGCCGTGTTCACCGGCCTGCAAACTAACCCCGCGCAGGTTGTAGTCAACGCGCAGAGTTTCTACCAAACGCCCATCCACATAAGCACGCCAGCCAGGGTAATGATTCTCGCTCAAGACTAAAATCGAAGGAGCCGTGGACTGAGTGTTCACTGTGACGCGATTCGGTTCATGAGTCGTCACAGCAGCGCTGGCCGCATCATCGGTTGAGTTCGGTTTAAAATCTATGGCTCCTTCGATTAGGGCAACGCGACGCGGTTCCCAGGGACGGCCGTCCGGCAGCTTGCCGGTACGAATCACTTGCAGCGTCTCCGGCTCCGTGAGTGCTTGAGCTTCGCTCGCAAGCCACGCGCGCGGGAGCACGCGGGTATTCTCGAATATGACGACGTCGTCAACGTCCTTGAGCTTCTTCCAGCGTTGAGCCGGTGAAGTGCGCCGCTGCGAATCCGCATCAGGTTGAGCCGACTGTGCCGCGGTTTCTCTAATGATGAATTCTTTCCCCAGCGGGAAAGCTCGGTCGCCCTTGGCGATGGT
>JBHENH010000103.1:0-331 GCA_046262135.1 Pyrinomonadaceae bacterium | reverse complement strand
CTTTCCCTCGACCGCCGTGATCAAACCTGACGTGACCACAGCCTTCCGGGGAAGCTTAAAGGCGCAGACATAAGTATGTGCGTCATATTTTCCATGAGCGTCCTCGACAACGTAACTGGTCGCCACGGGCGCACGCCTATGCTTGATCCGGGCGCGGATGTCCGGGCGATCATACGCCCACTCTGATGTGTGATCGCCCGCCCGCAATTCAAAATCAAAATTTTGTCCATCGTCGGCATGGAGCCGGACATGTGCGACAACTGCGCCATTAGGCGCATCGTTTGACCAGGAGAGATTTGTGAGGAACGCAATGTGGTCCACTTCAGTAGGC
>JBHENH010000102.1:0-10881 GCA_046262135.1 Pyrinomonadaceae bacterium | reverse complement strand
GTCCAGAACCACCCGATCGTCAAAGGCCAGAAGTACGTCGCGAAATTCGATGGCTGGGACGATGCGTTGTCTGTCGTCAACTTCGGCAAAGGTCGAGTCGGCAGCGTTTTGGCTAACCTCGCCCGAACGGTTCCTTCTCTCCAGTTCTGTCGATGATAGTGCCATGGATACGCTAACTAATTTCGAGGCATTCCGAGTACATATTGCAGAGCCCTGGCTAGGAAGAAGTCAGTAATAATGACTACAATCGACGCCGTAACCACCGCGCGCGTTGTCGATCTTCCCACGCCCACCGTGCCTCCTTCAGTGCTCAGACCTTTGTAACACGCAATCGAGCCGATTATGACGGCGAAACAGATCGGTTTAATAACACCGCCAATAATATCACTGGAGGTAATACCGTCCCGAACTGAGGCGATGAACTCGTTCATTGAGAGGCCGTAAAGACTAGTGGCCGCAAGTCCACCGCCACCTATGCCCACAACGTCCGCCACCACCGTAAGCAGGGGTAGCGTTATTATCAGAGCGATTAGTCGCGGCGCGACAAGTTTCTTAATTGGATCGGTACCCAGCGCCCGCATAGCATCGATCTGTTCCGTTGCTTTCATTGAACCCAATTCGGCGGCGATCGCCGAACCTACCCGGCCGGTTACCATCAGCGCGCACAGTACGGGTCCTAACTCACGTACGAGTGAGATCGCTACGAGCCGTCCCGTTTGTGATTGCGCTCCATAGAATTGAAGAGTTGGAAAAGTTTGCAGGGTGAGAACGCCGCCGGTGAAAAAGCCGGTTAGCAGAATAATTGTCAGCGACCCAACGCCGATCACATCCATCTGGTTGATTGCTTCAGACAGGTAGCGCGGCCCTTTAAAAAGACCACTGGCCGCACGTGCGGCTATCAACGTGGTTTCCTGCAGCTCGAAGATAGAGCGCGTAACGAAATTCATCTAGGGGTTGGTAAGAGGGCGGCCATCATGATTCAAACACTTAGTCCGGGCATCGCGGCTCGCTGAGCACGGATTAGGATGCGCCTCCTTGTAACAGCCGGAGAACTTCAAATAAACTAATGGCCACAACTGAAAGAGCGGCTTATCATGCGCAAAATCTTTATGAGGCGTCAAGTTTAAAAGGATTAGCCGTCGCGCTATTTACCGATGAAAACGGTTAGCCGTAATTGAAAAAGCCGGCTGGATATGTGGCCGGCTTTCGGATGATAAGTGGCACGCCTATAGCGTTACGGTCGAGGCCTTCTTCGTAGACGTCGTTGACGAACGAGCGGGTCTATACGGTTCCGTGGAGCTTGCAATGCAGAGCCATCATTAGCTGCCTGCCGTTGTTGTTCACGCTGAAGGCGGAAACGATCACGTCCATATTGGCCTGTTTGCTGTCGCAGTGTCCGCAAGATGGCGACCTGCACAGGAGTCAACACCCGGCGAATTCTGACCTCCGTCAAAATCCTGATGCGCATAGAAGCCGCCTGCGCCGCAGTAACATCGCGCATTCGTTGTTCCACGAGACCCTCATCGGGGCTGTCGGCGTCGAGAGCCTGGTCGAGAGCGCGATGTGTCTCACGCAGGCGTTCGTTGACCGCTGTCCGCTCCGCTTTGGTCTGTTCTCTAATTGATCGGATCTTTTCCCGCTGCTCGGGCGTCAAGTTTAGTTGGCCTATCGGATCTTGCATTGCGTTGCGTTGTTGAACTGCCGGAAACGTTTGCTGTTGGTCAACTGTTTGCGCTGACACACTTGACGTCGAAATAAGAAGAACACATATCCCCAGTATGGATAACTTTTGGCCTTTGTCTGTCATAGGAACCTCATAACCGTTAACTATCGTACCGCGCAATCCGTGCTAACTATTATTTGTTAATCGCATCATCCAACAGATCCAATTCATTTTCGTTTCCATCGGATACCAGTCGCAGATCCGAAGCCAGTTCTGCACGTTCAACACTTGAGAGCGGACGTCGCGCCTTTTTAATCGTGACGTTGGCTACCTGGTGCCGGCGATTGGGTGGTGTCGCGGAATCGGCTGCCAGTCCAGTTGTGGTTGCGATCGAGAGGTTGCGCGCTTGCTCATCGCCATTCCTGATACGCATAAGTTCTTCCTGGACGCGATGTTCCACAAGTGCCTTCACTTCATCCTCGGAAGGACGATCGCTGGTTGCCTGATTCGCTAAGGATGTCCGCGGCAATTCCCTCCAACGAGTCATAACCAAACCGGCGAATAAGCAAAAGAGTACTGTCGCAAAACCTAATGCTCCTTTCATCCAGAGTGGCGAGAGGTTGAAAAATTCGCGAAGCGCATAATACGCAGATGGTCGTGACGGGGTCTGTTTACTCGCAGCGCTGGTACGGACATCGTCGCGAGATCTGGCGAAGCCGAGAGATTCGTCACGCCAGGCCAAGACCGACGTACGAACATCCTTGAGGGCGTCGAGCTGATTACCGCACGCCGGGCAGTCGTCTATATGATGTTGAAAGGTTCGTAACTCGAGATCATTCAATTCACCGTAAAGAAAAGCAATTAAATCGTTCTCGCGTCCGCACTCTATGCCATTAACTTGTTCTTTCATTTCATCTATCTACCTCACGTGAACCTATTCCCATTTTTGTAAGCGCAGTTGCAACTGCTTCAGCGCTGTGTAGAGTCGGCTTTTCACCGTACTCAGTGGCAGGTTAAGCACGTCCGCAATTTCCTGAAAAGTAAGTTCTTCGAATTCCTTCATTACCACAACCTGTCGCAGGTCTACCGGCAAACTGTTTACGGCCACCCTTACTGCGTTTGTTCGCTCACGGCCTTCGACCGTTCGTGCGGGTGAGTAGCGAATCGGAGCAGCAAAGTTCGCGGCATTCTTGTTGCCTTCAACGTCCAGCGCGCTTTCGTTCCTAACCTTGGCTCGACGTTGTCTTGTGATGCACTGGTTCACTGCTATCCGGTGTAACCAGGAGGACACTTTCGCTTCACCGCGGAAGGCGCGTAAATTTCGAAATGCCGCGAGAAACGTCTCTTGTGTGACATCACGAGCGTCTTCCTCGCGCCCGAGCATCCCAAAAGCCAGCGCAAAGATTCTTCGCTCCCAGCGCTGCACAATCTCGCCGAAGGCTTCCGCGTCGCCCGTTAAAGCCCGTTCTACGATATGTTCGTCGCTCGTAACGTTTCCATCCTGTGTTAATTCGGAACTGGTAAAACTGAGTTCCAGATTGTTGCGGCGGCGCGTGCCTCGCGCTTATCTATTTGGACGTGTTTCCGGCCTGTTAAGTCTATTAAAAGCGCCTTCCATCCCCAAAGTAAATGTTGCTGTGGCCAACCGCACATGCGCTGGTCAGGACGGCACGGGCCGCGTTGCCCAAACACATTTAAGGCCGACAAAACGCGTTGACACCCCCTATTTCCTCTATCATAATGAGATAGCAGCCACTTGGTTGCTGCCTAAATTGCGTCATGCGCTCACGAAAGCTTCCTTCTTTCTACAACTGACACCCATCTCGTCCTAATAATAATGCTGGAAAACCTACGGCGGATTCGCCTCCTGTACATCGTCCTTGGCGTCCTGTTATTGGTCGGCCTGCTCCCTCTGGCGCTGGCCGGCACTCTGCTCTCTGGACGGAGCGCGGACGAACTAAGGTCAGTGGAAGGCCGCTATCAGGCCCAACTTGTACAAGACAAAGCCAGGCAAATCGAACTTTACGGACAACGATATCGCGACGTTGTCACTGGCCTTGCTCGAGCTTTCGAGATCGCGGGGGGCATCAAGGCCCTGAATGACGCGGGATATGATGCCCGGTTACAAAAAACACTCGAAGAAGATCCTAATCTGATTGGGTTAGCCATATGGCCTGTGAGTGGAGAACTTCACCGGGCGTTTCAGCCCGATGTGATCCAGCGAGAAGAAGTGGATGAACGCGTTAGCGAAGTGCTGGCGAAGATGAGCGGACGCGGCATAGTTGTAAGCCGGCCGCAGATTATCCGATCAGGCCAGGAGATGGCGATGACGGTGGCGGCGCCGGTCATGGGTGGGGACACCGGACATACTGTGGTCGCTGCCGTAGTCGCAATCATTTCCTTTCAGGAAGTCTTCAAAGCGGTCCATCAGCCGACGTCAAAGAGCGAGCGTGAACTGCTCGACGCGGGACTGCCCGTTGTCTTTGTGGTGGATCAAGCGGGCCGCGCTGTTGCTCATCCGGAGGCAAACGTCGCTTTTTCTGAGAAGCCGATGACGGACCTAAAGGTGGTCCGCGATTGGCAGGAATCGGGAACGCAGGTTCAATCCGCGTTAGAGCCGTTTAACCTCGTTCGCGACGGGCGAAACGTCGGCATGCTCGGTTCATACGCTACTGCCGAACTTGATAAGTACTCGCGTCTCGGTGTGATCGCCATTCAGGACGAATCGGCCGCGCTGGCATCAGTAACCGATATGCGCCAGCAAACAATCCTGATAAGCGTCGTGGCCGGGCTGTTAACGATCATCATCGGTTTCTTTTTTGCAAAGAAGCTAACGCAGCCGGTGCAGGAATTGGCCTCCGGTGCTCATCGCATTGCTTCAGGTGATTTTTCTCAACGTATTGATATTCGTAGTAAAACCGAACTGGGGGACCTCGGCGATTCGTTCAATCTAATGACGGATCAAGTCGAGCATTACATTAAAGACCTGCAACGCTCGGCCGCGGAGAATAGAGAATTGTTTCTGGGCACAGTGAAGGGTTTAGCAGCGGCCATCGACGGCAAGGATCCCTACACGCGAGGCCATTCAGAGCGCGTTTCAAGAATCTCCGTGGCAATCGCTCAACGCATGGGTCTGTCAGATGATGAATGTGAAAAGATACGGATCAGCGCGCTACTTCACGACGTTGGCAAAATTGCCATAGACGATAACATTTTGAAGAAACCGGCCGCATTGACAGACGAAGAATACGTGATCATGAAGACGCACCCGCAAAAGGGTTACAAGATCATGTCACAGATACGGGCAATGAAAGAATTCCTGCCCGGTATGTACATGCATCACGAGATGGTTGACGGCAAAGGTTATCCGCAGGGTTTGAAGGGTGATGAAATTCCGTTGATGGGTAAAATTGTGGCTGTGGCGGACACGTTTGACGCCATGACTACTGACCGGCCTTACCAGCTGGCAATGAAGTTTGAGGATGCGATCAGTCGAATAGAGAGTTTTGTTGGAACCCGTTATGACCCCGGCGTAGTTTCAGCCTTCGTGGAAGCGTGCAGAGATGGGCAAATCCGTCCCGGTTCCGTCAAACTCAAGAGCCGGGCGACGCCGGAAACCAAGTTGCCGGTCCCCTCCTTTGAAACTCCCGAGCGCGAACCTGTCCCAGCTTCCTAAATCGAATCACCGGAAGTGGTGCTATCATCTCGGCAACAGCCGCATCCGTTTTGTTCGGATGCGGCTGTTGCGCTTATAATTATCATTTCGTTTCGATGCATTAAATAGCTGATAGACCAATCTTATGGGACTTTTCTGGAAACGTAAGAGCGGCGACCATTTTGTGTCGCTCAACCTGAATGAAGGCTCACCTCGAACGTCGCCCGCACCAGCGATCGAGAGAAAAGCCGCCGTGTCTGCTGATGCCGCCAATACATCACGCTCCGCGGCGTCGACTGTAGAACCTGCTGCGCTTGATCCGATACCCGCTGGTGGGGGACCGACACCAATTCCTGTTGAAAGTACACCGGGCAAAATGGAAGCGCAGGTCCCACCATTCTCTGAGCGACGCTCGCCGGAAACCAGGCAAAGTGAAGGTCCCGCGCAAAAGCCCGTTCCATCGCGATCCCCATTCGCCACCTCCGTTCTTGGTTTAAATCTGTCGATGGAGGAGTTGCAGGCGCAGGAGGCAGCGCTTGAACAGGAATTTTCCGCGCGGTTTCGGCGTGCTGTATCAGCGACGCGAGAGTCGCTCTCGGAGAGGCTCGACACCGTTTTCCAGGGACTGAAACAGATCGACGAGAATCTACTGAACGAATTAGAAGAAGCGCTCATTGCCGCCGACATTGGAGTGGCAACCACTCAACATATTTTGGAAACTGTAAGGCGCGGCGTAGCACGCAAGCAAATTAATGATCTGGACGCATTGAAGCAGGCGATCAAGAACGAGTTGCTGACGATTCTGCGAAGGTCGGAAACGCAGGGTGTCGCATCTGAGACTAGCGTTGCCCCAAATGTAGCTCCGTATGTGATGATGATCGTTGGCGTCAATGGTGTGGGAAAAACGACAACCATTGGAAAATTGGCACAACGAATTAAGGCGGAGGGGAACGAGGTCTTAATTTGCGCCGCCGATACCTTTCGAGCCGCTGCTTCTGACCAACTCGCCATCTGGGCCGAACGCACGGGCGTCCCGCTGATTCAACAGAAAGAGGGAACCGATCCCGCGGCTGTGCTTTTCGACTCGTTGAAGGCGTCAAAGGCGCGTGGCTCGGACGTACTAATTGTTGATACGGCTGGTCGCCTGCACAACAAATCAAACTTGATGGCTGAGCTTGAAAAGATGAAACGGGTTGCCGGGCGAGAAGTTGAAGGCGCACCACACGAGACGCTTTTGGTAGTGGATGCGGTGACCGGGCAGAACGGTCTTGAGCAGGCACGGCAATTTCTCAAAGTGGCCGGCGTAACAGGCATAGTGTTGACGAAGCTGGATGGGACGGCGAAGGGCGGCATTGCAGTCGCAATCGCGAACGAGCTCAACTTGCCGATCCGTTACGCAGGCATTGGAGAAAAGGTCGATGATCTGATCGTCTTTGATCCTGAGCTGTATGTAAATGGGTTATTTGAATAGCCTCATGCAACAAACGATTGAATCGGTTAAAAGCCCGGCAAACGAATCGACCGCGCTGGATCGCGTTCACATGACACGCGCGTTGGCTCTCGCGTCCCAGGGCGTCGGCGAGGTCAGTCCCGGCCCGCTTGTGGGCTGTGTAATCGTATCCACGGATGGGAAAGTCGTCGGCGAAGGTACCTACCTGTACGAGAAACTGAAACACGCGGAGACCTATGCCCTCGAACAGGCTGGAGCGAACGCTCGGGGCGGCACCGCGTATGTCTCGCTTGAGCCACACGCACATTACGGCCGCACTCCGCCCTGTACTGACGCCTTGATAAAGGCAGGAATCGGCCGCGTCGTCGTGCCTATCGAGGATCCGAATCCCAAAGTCTCGGGAAAGGGATTTGAGCACCTGCGATCCGCCGGAGTTGAAGTGTGCACGGGCTTGATGGCTCGCGAAGCCGAGATACTGAATGAGAAGTATGTACATTTCATGCGCACCGCGCGTCCCTACGTCCATCTAAAACTGGCTACCTCCCTCGACGGAAAGATTGCCACGCGCACAGGAGATTCGCGCTGGATTTCAGGTAGCGAGTCGAGACGCAGGGTTCACGAATTACGCCATGAGTACGATGCGATACTAATAGGTGCAGGTACGGCGCTGGCCGACGATCCTTTGTTGACGGACCGTTCGGGTAAACCACGGCGACGGCCGCTGGTCCGCGTGGTGTTGGATCAGAAGCTGAAAATTTCGGCTGAATCCAAACTCGCTCTTACCGCCCGGGACGCACCCGTGTTGATCTTCGCGGATGAGGCCACCAGAGGATCAGTGAGCGGCTCTCTGGAAGCCCGGGGCGTCGAGGTCGTACACCAGGCGTCAGACAGGCGTGAGCTCCGGTCGACCCTGGAGGAATTGGGCCTGCGTTCCATACAAAGCGTTTTGGTTGAAGGAGGGTCAAGTTTGGCCGGCAAGTTGCTGGATGCCGGTTTGGTAAACAAGGCCTCCTTTTTTATTGCGCCAATTATCATCGGAGGCCGCGAAGCGCCCACGGCAATAGGCGCGACGGGAGCTGAAACCCTCGCTGACGCACTCAAGCTTCAAGACATTCAGATCAATCAGTGGGGTAATGACATCGAGGTGACTGGCTATCCGCATCGAAAGGGTGAAGGCAATGAAGGATGAAAAAGAATCCTGCTGAACCCGGCGCGCAACCATCCGTCATTCGCAATTCTTCGTCGCAGCATCATCCATCCAAACGGTTGGGCCAAAACTTTCTGACCGACCACAGGATCATTGACCGCATAATTCAAGAACTCGATCCGAAAACAACTGATACGATCCTGGAAATCGGTCCGGGAAGGGGAGCGCTCACGTCGTCTTTGCTGGATAAAGCGGGAAGACTCGTGGCGGTCGAGTTTGATCGGAATCTCATCCCCCTGCTTATAGAAAAATTTGGCGCACGGAAAAATTTCAAGTTGGTTCAGAGCGACGCGTTAGTTACTGACATTTGCGACGTTCTTCGTCCAGCATCTCAAGCGCTTGTGGTCGCCAATCTCCCATATAATATCTCTACCGCCATCCTGCAGAGACTAATCGAGCAGCGTCAATGCCTCACCGAGATGGTGCTAATGTTGCAGAAGGAGGTCGTAGCACGCATTACCGCGCCACCGGGTTCAACTGAACGTGGGTATCTTTCCGTGTTTGTTGAAGCATATTGCGAGACGAAGAAACTGTTTGACGTCGCGCCCGGCTCATTCGTTCCAGTGCCAAAGGTGTGGAGCAGTGTTCTTCGACTGGCAACGCGGCGGGAAGTTGCTGCTGACGTGCGGGACGAGAAGGTATTGTGGCAGATCGTGAGTGCCGGATTTGCTCAAAGACGAAAGACAATTCTAAACAATTTGCGGAACGCACCCGAACCAGTACAAACGCGAATCAAAAGTTCCGGAGGCGCGAGTATTGTGCTGTGCCAGGCCGAAGTAGACCTGCAACGGCGTGCCGAGACGCTTTCGCTCGACGAATGGGCGCGGATAACGCGAGTGCTGGACTAAACAATTCGGGCGAGGTTGCTCCGTTATTACGAATACGCCGATCAGCCACCAACGATTTTTCCAGGTCTGCCGCAACAGGAGGTTTATCGGTGATGCACCTCGACCTTAATACCATCTGCTGGACGCAGAGACATCGCCGGCAACAATGTTACCTGGTGACCTGCCGCGAGCGACAATTTGAATCGCTGTCCGATTGTCGCAAGTAACAAAACTACCTCCATCATTGCAAAATAGTTTCCTATACAAATGCGTGGACCGCCGCCGAAGGGAAAGTATGCATATTTTGGCAGCGAGTTGATAAATTCATCGGTCCATCGTTCGGGATAAAACCTCTCTGGTTCGGCAAAGAACCTCCCGTCGCGTTGAGTGGCCCAGGGAAACATGAAAACCTGTGACCTGGCCGGCACTCGATAACCCCCTATCTCGCAATTAGCGATTGCCTGCCGGCCCAAACCGTAGGCCGGAGGGTATAGCCGCATCGACTCTTTGGCGATCATCTCCGTGTATTTAAGCCGGCCCATGTCGTCCACTGTGGGCGGTTTACCGCCGAGTACTTCATCCAGTTCGGCATGAAATTTTTCTTCGATTTCCGGGTTTTGCGCTAAAAGATACCACGCCCATGAAAGCGTCAGAGCCGTCGTCTCATGACCGGCAAGGAACAAGGTCATCACTTCGTCGCGCAACTGCCGATCAGTCATATAGCTCCCGTCGTCGTCGCGTGCCCGCAGCAACATGGAAAGCAGATCCCCCTGGTCCGAATCGGCGGCGCGGCGCTCAGCGATAATCCGGTACACAATCAGATCAATTTCTTGAGCAGCCTTGTGAAATCGACGATGCGCAGGTGTGGGCAAACGGTTATCAATTATCCATTTGAGGGTGGCTTGTGAGGCAAAAGGATGAACCATTTCTGAGAGTACTTCAGCAACTTTGTCAGCATCGCCGGAAACGTCGGCATTGAAGAGTGTCTTCACGACGACTTCAAGGGTGAGCCGCATCATATCGCGATGAATGTCCCGCAATTCGCCTTCCCGCCACGACGAAATCGTGCGTGTGGTGTAACCGACCATTACTTCGCCATACGCGCCGATTCGCTGCCGGTGGAAGGCTGGCTGGGCCAGGCGACGTTGGCGCCGCCAAAACTCACCTTCGCTTGTTAGCAAGCCGTTGCCCAGGAGCCGATGGAAGAAATTTGATCGCAGTGACATCGACTTAATAAAGTTCTTCGCATTTATGGAGAGCACATATTCGATGTCGTCGGGATGGTAGAGGAAATACGCGGTCACGTAGAAGAAGCGCATGCGAACAATATCACCGTGTTCCCGCGCACGCGTGATGAAGCCAAGGGTGTCGCGATTGAAGTCTGGCATGACGCCAAGAATCAGACTTCCTTTCGGGCCCGGCGGCATCTGCGCCGGGAGGGCCCGCGTTCGCATCCGCGACCTATCGTCGTTTTGTCTCATAGCTCAAGAAGGAACGGGCCTGATTCAACCCAATAGATTCGTGTAGATCCCGGGATCACTATTGGGGATGATCGTTGCTCCGACGGTTTTTTGGTAAAAATCGATCGGCCCCGCTGCGCCGATAATTCCGTAGACGTAACCCAATTCCCGCAAAGCCCAGAGACTCGAGAGAAGAAGTGCTTTGCCGATGCTGTGACCACGCATGTTTTCAGCGACGCCGGCGGGCCCAAAGAAATTCCTCCGTGTACATTCGTAGGCAGCGAACCCGACAATCGTTTTCTGTGCGACAGCAATAAAAAGAGAGACGGGCTTATTAGCGAAACCGATAGAGACCTCGTCCGCCCACGCGGTCGAAAACTCTGTCTCGACGAAATTTCGCACTTGTGTAATTTCGAAGGTTTGGGCCCTACGCACAACTATGCCTTCGTTATCCATCTTCAACCTCACCGGATCCAGCGGCGGTAGGTTTAGTAGATTTACGAGAAGGTCAGGCATGCTCGGTTAACAGCAATCGTTGCTGCCGATAAAGTTCGAACCGAAGTATCGAAAAAGGTCGCGGGGATCGTAACACAAGATTCGTTTATCAAGGCCCGACCCC
>JBHENH010000101.1:10620-10926 GCA_046262135.1 Pyrinomonadaceae bacterium | reverse complement strand
GTCTGGAGCATGTCGAGGCGGTGGCGAGAGATCGTCCAATTCTCTTCGTTGCCAACCATCATTCGTTTTTTGATATGTTCACCGTGTCGACTGTGCTTTTCCGCAACACGTCATGGCGCAAGCAGCTTTTCTTTCCTGTGCGTGGCCGATTTTTTTACCAGTCAGCGCTGGGCTTATTCGTTAATCTCGTGATGGGTTGGTGGTCGATGTACCCTCCTTTCTTTGCTTCGGGCGACAAGCCGATCCCAGAGAAGCGGGTCTTCGATAAATATTCCTTTCGAGTCCTGACTGAGTTGTGTCGTGTAG
>JBHENH010000101.1:315-10601 GCA_046262135.1 Pyrinomonadaceae bacterium | reverse complement strand
CACTTTGGACCGCGGCTTGAGTTATCGACTTATTTAGCCAAACCGGATCGAATTCGAACATACAAAGAGATATCCGAGTTCGTGATGCAAAAGATTGCCGAGCTTGGAGAACAAGATCGCGCTCTTCGCGCCTAACAAAAGAATTCACCCCGAGTCTGGTCACTGCGATTACCAAGGACGCCAAAACGCCCCGCGCTACCTGCCATCGCCGCTAGCCTCGAACGTCATTGCCCTACCTTGCTGGCTAAATAATACCAGTCAACGATCGGCGATCGACGATCTATGATCGACACCGGCTTACATCTTCGCAAATTAGCGTTGACACATCGCTGGAGAACGGATATTGTCTTCCCTAGACAATCTAGGGGGGCTTTTTTTTTCGATGGCGAATGCCCGAACAGATTTGATGCAAGGCACGTTGGAGCTATTAGTTTTGAAAACGCTTTCGCGCGACTCCATGCATGGTTACGGTATTGCCCAACGAATACATGAAATTGCTGATGATTTGCTCAGAATCGAAGATGGATCTCTATATCCCGCGTTATATCGTATGGAAGAACGCGGCTGGATCACGTCAGATTGGGGCGTTTCGGAAAACAATCGGCGGGCTAAGTTCTATAAACTAACAAAAGCGGGACGAAAGCAGCTTGATGCGCAATGCGTGAATTGGGAACGCGTGTCGCAGGCCATTAGTAGGATTTTGCAAACTGCCTAAGCCGGTGCGCGTGATGAAAACTCTTTTAAAGCGCTTGGTTAGACACCTTTATCTTGGTTCAGCGGAGAGTCAAGTCTCCGACGAGTTGCAGCTTCACATCGACCTGTCGACGCAAGAACTCATTGGGCAAGGCATGCCGGTTCGGGAAGCACGAGAGATGGCGCTAAAGCGTTTGGGCAATGTCGAGCAGATCAAACGGGAGTGCACGGAAATCGTAAGGAGGAGACATCCTTCCAGGCGTGCTCTGAAGTTCTTCGTAACTTTGATTTTTGTCGCCGGCGTTGTGGTGCGTTGTCTGAGCGGCGAGCTTGAAGTTACGCATATTGGAAACACGCTCATTATGGTTGCAATTCTAAGCGGTATCTTAATTTACGTGCGTGGTCGCCCGCGCTCACTTTCAAGACACGGAAGCGTGACGCAACTAATGTTGAATGAAGAAGAGCACGCCTCGATCGGGTTATCTGACCTACGGCACCCCCAACGCCGTTGAGCCGCTTTAGCTTCGGCAATTAGCCGTCCCGACAACCAGGACAACTAATCCTTGACCCATAGAGACTCTTCAAGGACGTGTCGAGGTGTGTCTGATCAAGCTGCACAGTATGCGGCGTCAAAGGGCGAAGTAACCATGCTCAAAATAACAGAACTAGAGAAGACGTACTCAAACGGCATTCAGGCACTGGCCGGAATCTCCCTTGACGTGCCACGCGGCATGTTTGGACTGCTGGGCCCAAACGGCGCTGGCAAGACAACGATGATGAAGATCGCCGCGACGCTGCTCGAACCCGACGCCGGCACTGTGGAGCTAAATGGTGTTGACCTAATAACCCATAAGGCTACAGCGCGGGCGATGCTCGGCTACTTGCCGCAGGAGTTTGGTCTATATCCGACGCTCACGGCCGAGCAGATGCTTAATTATTTCGCGAGACTGAAGGGCGTAACAGACAGGAAACAGCGCCGGACTTTGATCGATGCCTTGCTTGATAAAGTAAATTTGACCTCCTCGCGCAAACAGCGACTTGGCGGATTTTCGGGCGGTATGCGCCAACGGTTGGGAATCGCGCAGGCTCTGATAGGTGATCCAGAACTCATTATTGTCGATGAACCGACCGCGGGGTTGGATCCGGAAGAGCGCCTCCGCTTTCACAACCTACTTTCGGAGACGGCGGGCGAGACTGCTGTCGTTATTCTCTCAACTCACATTGTTTCAGACGTCACAAACCTTTGCAGCAAGATGGCAATCCTTCGAGAGGGCGAGATTCTGGTCTGCTGTACGCCCCGGCAGGCAACTGATCAACTTCGAGATTCAGTTTGGGAGGGCACAGTGTCACGAGAAAAGGTTTCTGCTGTGAAGTCTCGTTGCCAGGTTATCTCCTCGCGTATGTTCGAAGGCATGGCCCAACTGAGAGTGATTTCAAAAGGCCATAGACCAGGCGAAGAATTTACCTCAGCAGTACCAGCGCTCGAAGATTACTATTTCGATCTGATCAGCCGCCAGGGAACAGCTGACTAAAATGAACTACTTAGCTCTCTCCCGCTTAGCCGCGGTTTTTCAGACAGAGGTGTTGCTCAATACGAAGCGAGTCGCGCCGTACGCGATGGCACTCCTCTTTGCCGGGAATGCTCTGCTCTGGTGGGGTTGGGGACCCGCTGCCGCTCACGGCTGGGCCGTTAACAGCGAGTTCTTCATCGCCGGCGCCCTACCCGTTTACTCTTTCATGACGCTGCCTCTCTTCACGGCCGTCATGATGGCGGATCCTGTAATCAGAGATTTCCGCATGGGCGTCGACCCGCTTGTTTTTTCAAAGCCAGTGACTCGCGCGGAATATCTTCTGGGAAAATTCTGTGGCAATTTTTTCGTGCTTGCGTGTTGTCAGGCAGCTTTCGTACTAATGCTATTTGTCCTTCAGGGCTTCCGCAAACAGGGCGTGATAGTCGGCCCAGTCCTCGTCTTTCCTTACTTGAGACACTTTGTTGTTTTCGTGGTCATCTCCCACCTGGTCCTGGCAGCGTTCTATTTTACAGTCGGTACTGTGACGCGTAATGCCAAAATCGTATACGGATTGGCAGTGTGCTTTTACCCGCTATACATCGGATATCAGGTGATCCTACTGAAAAGTTTACCGTTTCGCTGGCGAAGCGCTCTCGATCCTCTCTTAATGAACTGGCGAGACAAATTTCCAAAGGGACGTAGCGCAGAGTGGTTTAATCAACTCGCCGTCACTTACGACTCAGATCTGATCGTTAATCGCGTCTTAATGATTGCGGTTGCCGTAATCTGCCTGACGATTCTTTGCCGTCGCTTCTCGATAGCAGACAGATCCGGAAGTGTCGAAAAACTTTCGATGCTCAACCTATCAACATTTCCCGCGCGAGTCTATTTCGACTCCGAGCGCCCACCGTTCACTGGAAATGACGAGTGGGATAAGTCCGTCTCGCATGAGGCGACGAAGCAACAAGCCATCGCTCTACCTGCGATAGCCAGGGAGAACAGAGGACTTCGCTCAAGTCTGAACAAACTCTTTTCAGCCCTGGAGGTCGAGTTTCAGTTGCTTCGTGCCGAAAGAGTTCTTGTCTTGTTTTTCCCTCTGGCTGTTTTCTTTTGCGTCTTGGAACTCGCCTTTTACGAAGTTGTTCCGAATGGGTCTTACTCGGCCGTGTATTCGAGCAGCACAGCCGGGGCTATATTGCTATTTCTGGTCGGGATCACCGTGTTCTTAACAGGCGAATTGCTGCACCGTGACCGGGAATTGAGAATTGAGCCAGTACTTTGGGCAACGCCTGCTCATAACAATGTGTTGCTAATCTCAAAGTTCTTAGCAACGTCAATAGTTGAGCTCTCGCTCGTTGGAATTGTGGGAATTACCGCAATGGCCATTCAACTCATGCGAGGTCACACTCCCGTCGAAGTCTCAGCTTACCTGGCGGTTTATTCGGTGATTCTGTTTCCTACCATGATTTTTATGACATCAATATCAATTGCTTTGAACGTTATCTTACGAGATAAATACGTCACATACGCTGTGAGCATTGCGATTGGCGCTGGACTGTTTTACTTTTACAACACGGGCTTCAACCACTGGATCTATAATCCGGCTCTTTATCAACGCTGGACCTACTCCGAGGTGACTGGCGGCCTCGGTTCAGGCCGAATCCTAATTCATCGAATTTACTGCATTGCAATTGCGAGCGCTTGTCTTTCGCTGGCCCACTGGACATTTGAACGACAATCGTCAAAAGGTCTCATAGTCCGTGGTCGCCCTAACGGTAGAGCTTTCGCAATCCTATTAACTACGACTTCGGCGTTAGTAGCGGCAGTTACAGGCTATATTGTTGCGGTCGTGCAATGATTTGACTTGCAGATATAGGGAAGGGTCAACTCAAGAATTACTCCCGAGAACGGTCGTTACTAAGACAGTCGCTCGCCTTTTCTTCCGGCTGTTTACTGTTTCTTAGCGTCTATGTCGCTTCCACTCATAATCGTTAATCCTGAATCGGCTGGAGGGGCGACGGGCAAAGCCTGGCCAAAGATAGCCAGCGATCTCGCGACTCACTTCGGCGCGTTCACTCCGAAATTTACTACCCATCCGGGAGAGGCCATTGAGCTTGCAGCCGATGCGACGCGCCACGGCGTAAAAATGATTGTTGCGTGTGGCGGCGACGGAACGATCTCGGAGGTTGCGAATGGAATTTTGTCGGCGGCCGGCGATAGTGAGTTAGGGATTCTTCCCAGCGGAACGGGCGGCGATTTTCGTAAGACGATTGGCATATCTTCCCGGTCTGCGGACGCTGCGAAGATTCTTCGCCAGGGACGCACACGTCAAATCGACATAGGTCGAGTTACCCTCATGAATTCCAGAGGCGAGCACGAATCCCGTTATTTCCTGGGTGTTGCGTCGTTCGGAATGAGCGCCGACGTAATTTCGCGAGTTAAGGACGAGGGAGCGGAATGGTTCTCGGGGAAAGGGCCGAAATGGCTGACCGGGAGGCTATCTTTTGGTTTCTCTATGGTGCAAAGCGCCTTAAAGACAACGGCAACTCACGTTATGGTTCAACTCGATGACAAGACGGCGACCCATCTCTCGGTCGCGAATCTTTGCGTCGCCAACGCGAAATATTTTGGTGGAGGCATGAAAATCGCCCCAAACGCAAAGCTCGATGACGGAAAGTTTGACGTGATTAGCATCGGCGATCTCGGCGCGGCAAAGATTCTCACAAACGCACCGCGCCTGTATCTTGGGGCGCACCTGGGAATGTCCGACGTTTATCATGCTCTTGCAAAGAAGGTATACGCACGTCCTATAAATAAGAACGAGCATATTGAAATCGAGGTGGACGGAGAGCTACTCGGCCATCTTCCAGCCACGTTTCAAATCCTGCCCAAAGCTCTCCGTGTGCGCTGTCCCTTAAACTCTTAATTCTCAACTAAGTCCGTTTCTTAATTTCGTAGAGCCAAACTGTTAGTTTGCGAATGATTCAATCGCATTCCACGGCCCGCAACCTAACTGTTCGCGTACACAAACTAAACCGGCCACCGCCAAACCTAGAAATTTCTTGCCAGTAAATTGAGAAAAAGGGTATAAATACGAGCACCGAGCCCCTTTTATAAGAATTTGTTTGGCCGGCGTTCTTCATGTATAGACGAATATTCGTTCTTGCGCAGAGAGTGTTCCCTGCAATGCGGGGAGTTGTATAGTTTGCACTCGATGGCCCCCTAGAGGTGTATCTGCTCAATTTAGACGGAGGATTGGCGTAGTGGATAGTCCAGTTAACCAACAACTATCCGGCGACAGCCCCACTACAGCGCAACCAGGGGAGACTGTCACCGCGGGGGTGCCGGCGCACCAGCCTGCGGCGACTAAGACTCCATTGCCAGCCGCAGCCAAGATTCCTCCCCGACCCGCCGGCGCCGTCGTCGAAAGCGCGCCTGATCCACCTGTAAACAAGATGCGGCGCAGGATCGTCTGGGCCAGCATCACGGGATTTCTTGCCACTTGTTTCCTAATGTTTCTGCGGTTTTTCCTGCCGCGATCAATTCTTGAACCTTCCAGTGTATTTCGCGTCGGCTTTCCCGCAGATTATGCGTTAGGTGTCGATACAAAATGGCAGCAGCAATACCGGATTTGGGTCGATAAAACCTCGGATCGCATATTTGTGGTTTACGCGCGTTGCACACATCTGGGTTGCACGCCGGATTGGAAGGCCAGCGAAAACAAGTTTAAGTGTCCGTGCCATGGCAGCGGCTACGACAGCGAGGGAATTAATTTTGAAGGCCCGGCGCCGAGACCTATGGACCGTGCCCACGTCGAACTAGACGCCGAAGGTCAAATTGTGGTGGACATAGCGCGGCTATATACGTGGCCCAAGGGCGAGACAAATCAGTTCAACGATCCGGGTGCGTACATACCGTTATGACGTATCCGGTGATCTGAGGTTTTGCTCGTCGGAGCAGAGCGGAGTGCTTCGCTTCGCCAGATTGAGAACGAGTTATGGACGAAAAGCCCGATCAAAAAGAGACGGAGCAGCTGACCACTACTGAGAAGAGTAGTACTGGTCTGCTGAATAAGGTGCGCGAGGAAAGCACGGCACTCAAGCAGAGGGCTATCGAAGAGGCGAAAGGCTACAAGGACGTTCAGGATACTCAACTCTGGAAATCCATTTTTCGCGTTTCGCACGACCGTTCCGATCCACGGAACCGCTCTCTGGCCGTTCTCTCAAACGTTTTCCTTCATCTGCATCCGGCAAAGGTCAATCGCGACGCTGTGCGCTACCAGTATACGTGGGGGATGGGCGGCATCACGTTCTATCTCTTCATAGTGCTCACCTTCACCGGCGTACTGCTGATGTTTTATTACCATCCGACGAAGGCCGATGCGTTTCGCGACATCCTATATCTGGAACACGACGTTCCCTTTGGGAAACTCCTGAGAAACATGCACCGTTGGGCGGCTCACCTGATGGTAATTACCACCTGGTTGCACATGTTTCGAGTCGTCCTTACGGGTTCCTACAAACGACCGCGAGAATTCAATTGGGGAGTCGGAGTCGTTTTGCTGGTGCTGACCCTGCTCCTTTCTTTCACGGGCTATCTTCTGCCGGACGACCAGCTGGGTTTCTGGGCAGTTACGGTAGGAACCAACATGGCCAGGGCGACTCCGATGTTGGGTTCAGAAGGACCCTTTGGTGTGCAACTCGGAATGACTCCTTTTAATGATGTGCGGTTTGGGTTACTGGGTGGCTCAATCGTGGATTCTAATGCATTGCTCCGCTCCTACATCTGGCATTGCATCGGGATTCCACTTGTGGCTTCGATTTTCATGGCGGTCCATTTCTGGCGCATACGAAAGGACGGCGGTATATCGGGCCCGGCTCCTGTGATGCTCGAGTCAGAAATGAAAGCAGTGAAGAAGAAATAGTGTTGCGTTGCGTTGGCGTGCCAGCGCTTTATTCGGTCGCCACGTTCGCGCCCTTGCGTACGGTCGAGTAGTTAGATGGCTAAGAGAAGATTCAGTCTGAGCAAAGGTAAGTTGATCACACTGGGCCTGTTCGGGGTCCTGTTGGTCCTGGCCGTGTTTTTTGTGCAGGACTGGCATCAGTTATGGATAATCTCGTCGGCTCCAGACAATGTCCCGATCGTTGCCATGCTTTTCCTCGTGCCATTCTTCACCTGGTTGGGGATCAAGCAATCAATTGCCAACGACAGGCTAATTGAGCAACTTGAACAAGATCCGAAACAGGCGAAAACACATCACCGAAAAGCAGAACCGTGGCGGCCGGGGTGGGCAAGGGAAATTCACGTGTGGCCCTACCTCGTGCGCATCGAGTTTCTCGCTGCTGTAATCGTCACTGTCGTACTGTTTGTTTGGTCCATCACTCTCAACGCTCCCCTCGAAGAACCTGCAAATCCTAACCTGACAATGAATCCTTCAAAGGCGCCCTGGTATTTCCTGGGCCTGCAGGAAATGCTGGTCTATTTTGATCCATGGATCGCCGGAGTAGTGATGCCGTCGCTGATCATGGTTGGCTTGATGGTGTTTCCTTACGTCGACTCAAACCCGTTAGGCAATGGTTATTACACGCTTAAGCAGCGCCGATTTGCGGTAGGCATGTTTGGGTGGGGCTTTCTCATGTGGATCCTTCTGATCGTGATTGGAACGTTCATCCGTGGCCCGGGATGGATCTGGTTCTGGCCCGGTCAGACCTGGGATCATAACGCGGTGGTGTTCGACAAAAACGTAGACCTTCATGACTGGATTGCTACCAGCCGTATCGGGAAGGCCCTGCACCTGGGATTCTTATCCTCGAATCCCTTTAAGTTCATATTCGGATTGCTGGTAGTCAGCGGCTTTTATGTCCTGGGGGCCTTGTTCTTTCATTGGTTGATGACCGTGGATTTTAAAAGGCTCTCTCTACGTCCGCTTCGCCTGTTTCCTCAGGACGAGTTTGAGAAAAAACTACTGGCCAGGACCAGTCTGTTGCAATACCTGACATTTCAGTTTTTCGCAGTGAGTGTGCTGCTGGCAATGCCGGTAAAACTTATTCTGAGGCTCGCGCTGACGATCAAGTATGTGTGGGTAACACCGTGGTTCAATATTTGAGGTATTAACGAGCACGGAGGGAATCATTCTGAGTGGCTGACGCTGAAGCGACCGAATCATTGGTTAAGAAGGAGCCCGAGGTTCCTGCAAAAGATCCTATCGTGAGTCGCTCGACGAGCGGCATCATGCTGATCTGCGCGCTGCTCCTGACCGCGTCACTTGCCTGGTCGCTCTATGACGAAGCTTTCGGCCAGCGTCCGTGGAAAGACATGCAGCAGCAGTTTGTCACCCGTTACACGCGCTATTTAAAGACTATTAAGCCGCAAGCCGGCAAGACAGAAGCGGAGGTAAAGGAGAATCCCGAGTACCAGGCCCTCCAGGATGAATCGCAGGGCGCTCTTGAGCGGGTCAAACCGCAGATTAGCGAGATAGACCAAAAGGTCGTGCACATCCAAAAACAGTTGGATGCGGTAACCGATCCTTTCCAGAATCAACGCGGCCATCTCACCGTCACTAACTATAACGTGGAAATCGCTTCAGGCGCCGCTAAAGAAAAATATCGCAAGCAGGCAGAGGAGCAGAGAATGGAATTGGTGGAGGTGGAATTACCCGCCGCCGATGGCTCTGATAAGACCACAACGCAGAAGATGAACTATGAGCAACTCGAAAAATTTTACAACGATCTGCGCGATGAAAAAGCGAGGTTGCTGGGAAAAAAAGCGGAGTTGCTCAAAGAACCCACAGAGCTACAGAAGAAACGGGACGACTATCTTAAGCACCATATGACCGGCTTGGGGCCCAGCCAGATCGACGGGCTGATCCGCAAAATGGATAATTTTGATTATTCCATTCTGCCCCACCAGATCAGCGTCAATCAGTACAACATCGTGGACCGTTGCGAAGTATGCCACGTCGGAATTCGTGAACCTCTGGATTTGCGACCCGCAGACCTTGCGCCGGACGGACCGGGGAAGAAACCGGATAGTCTTTCAAGAGCCTTCGTCAGCCACCCAAACAAAGAGCTTCTTCAGATACACACTCCAGAGCGGTTCGGCTGTTCAAGTTGTCACTGGGGGAACGGCAGGGCGACCACCAGCGAAATGAAGGGGCATGGTCGGCATAAGTTCTGGCTCTGGCCGATGTTTGAAAAAGAAAATACCGAGGCCGGTTGTCAGCAGTGTCACGCAAAAGATCGTGTCACCCAGGGTGCGGACACAATAAACCTCGGCCGCGATCTTTTCTACCAGCGCGGGTGCGTTGGCTGTCACCGGTATGAAGGATTTGATCGCGAGACCGACACGTTGGCGACGACCCGGCAGAACATTAGCCAGCTCGAAGATCAGATTATCGCCAACCAGAAGCAGATTAGGCTGAACGAAAGTCCTCCTGAGGGAACCACTGACGAGGAAGCTCAGAAAATGCTGGCAGATGCGGAAGCCTTAAAGGTAACAAACAGCATCCTGGCGGCGCGCATCGATCAGGCGAACCTGCAGGCGAAGTATTTGATGCAGGACCAAAAAAAGGTTGGCCCAAACCTCAAGGACGTACGATTGAAACTTCGCAAAGAATGGATCCCGGTTTGGCTTAGGGATCCGCAAGGTTTTCGTCCCGGTACCAAGATGCCGACCTTCTGGCGGTTTGCTGCGTCCAACGACGGTGGATCAGGGATGCCCGCAATGCGCGACAAGGATGGCGAAGAGCAGATACAGGCGATCTCAGCGTACCTCTGGCAGAACAGTTTCGATGGAAAGCCCCCGGAACAACAGCGCGGTGATGTGGGTCACGGAAAGGAACTCTTCGAAACCCGGGGCTGTTTGGCATGTCATTCGATCGGAGAAGAGGACAATAAGGCGGGCGGTAGCTTTGCCGCAAATCTACAAAAAGTTGGCGAGAAGGCAAACTTTGATTACATCGTGCGCTGGATTCATAACCCGCGCCAGCGGTGGGCGCCGTACAGTCCGGCGCTGAAGCGGGATCTGACGCGCGAAGATTACGAGAAGAAGGGGCTGCCTTACGTCTTCGACACGGAGCACTCC
>JBHENH010000101.1:0-305 GCA_046262135.1 Pyrinomonadaceae bacterium | reverse complement strand
GTTTGATACGGAATTGCACTCGCGATGTCCGAACGATGGGGCCGAGCTGCAGGTGCAGAACATGACGGTGATGCCGAATTTCAGATTGTCTGAAGCCGACGCACGCGACATCGCCACCTACCTCTTTTCATTGTCGGCGCCACAGCAATACGAAAGCGCTTCCTTCATGGATAGTCCTGAGCTTCAGCAAAAAGGACAAACTCTGATCAAGCAGTATGGCTGTGCCGGCTGTCACGAGATTAAAGGTTTTGAAGAGGAACAGCGCATTGGTAAGGAGTTGACGGTGGAGGGAGCTACTCCTATTG
>JBHENH010000100.1:0-11031 GCA_046262135.1 Pyrinomonadaceae bacterium | reverse complement strand
AAATAAATCTCGCCGCTTCGCAGTGTGAACTTCGCGCCCTCTTCGTTGAGCATAAGATTATTGACCGCAGCGTAAGCTCCTGAAAAATCCTGGTCTGTTTTCCCCTGTTGCCGCAGTTGTTGGTAGACAGGATCGCCATTCGCTTTCATTCCCCCGGCCGCAACGGTCACATTTGCTTCTACCGAAGCTATTTCCAATCGCATATCGATAGGTACAGTCGCCGCTTCGTCCAGCTTTACAGATTCCCTTCGGCCGTCATTAAACCCTTTTGCCGATATCACCACGGTGTAGTTTCCGGCCGGCAGGCCTTCTACTTTGTAATGTCCCTGTTGATCGGTGACGGCGGTAAAGCGTTGGTTGTTGACCTCATCTGTGATGGTGACAGCCGCTCCAACCAGCGCGGCGCCTTTTTGGTCGGTGACTTTCCCTTCGATGCGCCCCCCCGCGCTGTGGACCACTACTAAAGGAAGAATTAGAGCTGCAAACAGGACAATCAAAACAGCGAGAGTTCTATTTCTTATGAACATGATTTACCTTCGTACTGACTTAAGCCGATCGGCTCTTTAGATTTGGTTGATTAAGATGTCACATTTTCAGGCGCAGGCTCTTGCCAGTCAAGGCAATCACGTGTTGGTGTTTGTCATAAGCAAATCAACCGTGCCATTCTGATAACGCGTAAGCTCATTAGAAAACCGCCGCACAAAGCGAATGTCTAAGGAAAGCAAAACCAAAACGGGCCTGTTGCGCGGAGTGGGGCAGGCGATCGCCGACTTCGGCATGATAGAAGACGGGGACCGCATCATGGTTTGCCTTTCTGGTGGCAAGGACAGCTACACAATGCTTGACTTGTTGCTCGATTTGCAGCCCAGAGCTCCTGTCAGCTTTGATCTGCTCGTCGTGAATCTCGATCAGAAGCAGCCCGGTTTTCCTGCAGACACATTGCCAAACTATCTAAGGCGTCGCGGAGCCGACTTCCGCATAATTGAACGGGATACTTATTCGATCGTAAAGCGCCTTGTTCCCAAAGGCAAAACTTACTGTTCGGTTTGTTCGCGTCTGAGGCGCGGCATTCTCTATAACGTTGCGGTCGAAGAAGGCTGCAATAAGATTGCACTCGGCCATCATGCGGACGACATCATTACTACTTTTTTACTGAACCTCTTCTTTGTGGGGTCACTAAAGGCGATGCCGCCGATTCTTCGTTCAACGGACCGTCGCAACACTGTCATAAGGCCACTGGCTTACTGCCGGGAATCTGAGATTGCCGCGTTTTCCGAAGCGGAAGGCTTCCCCATAATTCCGTGCGATCTCTGCGGCTCGCAAGCAAACCTCCAGCGGGCGCGAATTAAAAGATTGATCGCCGATCTCGAAAAAGAGATCCCACACGTTCGCAGTTCAATGCTCACGGCGCTTGGTAATGCGATCCCATCACACCTCTTAGACCACAAACTCTTCGATTTCAAGAAACTCAAGGCTGCGACGGGAGACGTCGAATCAGAACTGGATCTCGCCGTGGGACATATTGATGACGATTTGCAGCCGGCGCTGGTCTCAATTTCTTAATGCCCCGATTGTGTTAGCACCCGCCGGGATCGCGGTGATAGTGGTGTGTGATTGGGCGGCGGCGTCCGATACCAATGGCGTTTCGTGAGATGATTAATGTCGGCGGCAATTGGCGCCTCTTAAATTCGTTTGCTGGCGACTCCACTCGGTTCAGAATATCGTAGACCATACCGGCCTCGTTTCCGGCCGCTATGATCTCTTCCGGCGTCGCTTTCTGCTCGAAATAGATTTTTAGAATTGGATCAAGCTTGTCGTAAGGTGGGAGCGATTGATCGTCGAATTGTCCGGGGGCCAGCTCAGCAGAGGGACGCTTATCGATGATCGATGCAGGAAGAATTTCGCGTTCGCGGTTAAGGTAACGAGCAAGGGCGTAAACCTCCGTCTTTAAAACGTCGCCGATTACCGCCAGACCGCCGTTAGTGTCGCCGTACAGTGTGCAATATCCCAAAGCGAGTTCCGATTTGTTTCCGGTCGACAGCAGCAAGCGTCCTTCCGAATTGGAAATCGTCATCAGGATATTTCCACGCAGCCGCGATTGCAGATTTTCTGTGGCGTGTGAATTGTTTGAAGAGGTTACCGAAGGAAGTTTGAGCTGGCCAACCAGGAGTTGAAAGGCATCAGTGATGGGATGCTCGATAACTTTCATACCCAGATTCCGTCCTAGCGCGAGTGAATCATCAATGCTCGATCTCGATGAGTAAGGCGACGGCATCATCACAGACAAAACGTTTTGAGCACCCAATGCTTCGCACGCGAGCGTCGCGACCACGGCAGAATCGATACCTCCCGACAACCCCAATACGGCTTTCGTGAAGTGATTTTTGCGCGCGTAATCGCGAATTCCGAGAACGAGAGCGCTGCGGATGGTTTCAATATCGTCACCTGGCAAACAACGTTCGTCGGCAATCCCGCATTCAACGTCAACAGTGCCGAAAAATTCTTCGAAAGGCGGCGCCTGTAGGACGATCTTGCCATGGCAGTCAGAAACTATGCTGGCGCCGTCGAAGATGACGCCGTCATTTCCCCCGACAAGGTTAACGAAAACTATCGGGAGGTTTGCAGCTTTGGCTCGGTGAGAAACCATCGCGCACCGCTGGCCCATCTTTCCTTTGTTGAAAGGCGAGGCGTTTATCGAGATTAGGATCTGCGCGCCCAGATCGATCAACTCGTCGGCCGGGTCGTGTGGGTACAGTCGTTCTTTCCAAAAGGTCTTATCGTTCCAGAAATCTTCGCAAACAGCCACGCCAAGCTTGCAGTCGTCCACATTGAACAGATGGCGTTCGCGTGCGGGCTCAAAATACCGCGGGTCATCAAAAACGTCATATTCCGGTAGAAGGGTTTTGTCGGCAAACCCAATCAGCTTCTGGTCACGAATAATAGCGGCCGAATTAAAGAGCCTCCGACCGCTACCCAGATCATTGGGCCTGACGGTGCCCACGATGGCCGTTACTCCCGCAGTCGCTGCGGCGATTTTTTCCAGCGGTTGGAGTGCGCAACGCGCGACGTCGCGATCGAGAAACCAATCGAGCGAGGTATAACCCTGGATGCTGGTTTCAGGCAACACAACAATATCCGAACGGTCTTCTTTGGCCCGCTCTATCGCGCGAATGATCGCCGCGGTGTTCCCTTCGTAGTCGCCGTTGGTGGTGTTTATCTGCCCGATGGTGACGCGCATTTGTTTTGTGCTTTGATCCCGGATCTTAGACCTTCGATCTCTCGACGCGCAAATGACAACACAATGAGTCGCCGTTCGCGGCATTGTGGATCGCCGGCGATTTATCCATTAGCACCTGGCTTTAGCCAGCTGGTACAAGTATTCATTACGCGAAATCGTTTAAAGGGTTTTCGGTCATATTTTGTGGTAATGAGGTAAATTAGAAATAACCCTCACCGGTATCTTGAACTTCCCGTTGTCTGTGAGGATCGCAGATGAGCGCAAGTTGAGAGGTCTGGCCGAGCTAAGCTATAGTTTCCTGAACGCGGAGGGGTCGCATAATTGGTAGTGCAGCGGTCTTGAAAACCGCCGACCGAAAGGTCATGCAGGTTCGAGTCCTGTCCCCTCCGCCACTTCTCCCAGACCTGAGCCTCAAGTACAAAACAGCTGGCCTCCACGTACACTGGCCCCGTGAACTTCGTCATAAAGATGCGGAATGAACTGTCCGGTACAGATTCAACATTGTTCACCGGGAAGATGAAAGTTGCAAAAGTTCCTTCCAATGAGCAAGGTCCGAAGGCTGTAAACAAATTCGTCTATTTTGTGGACCACGACTGGAATCTTCCCATCGGTTACGTCTACTTGACCGCTGATGACCTCAAAGGATGGGACTTGCCGAATTTCCATGTTGCATTTTGGGTTCGCGGAGAGGCCGTAAGAATGGAGCCCCATTTGTTTCATCAGGGCAAAGAAGTTGGCAAGAAGTTTTACGAGGGTCAGGAGGTTGGTAGAGCGAGTTGCGATCCAGAAGTGGAGAATGGAACGACACATTTCGTCGACGAATCGGTACCACAAAAAGCTAAGTGGGTACGCGTTGTATGCTCCTTTCCCAACGTGAAGGGTCACAACAAAACAGGAGATGAGCCGGGGATGTTTGGGCCGCTGTACACGCTTGCCGATAATCCGGGCGATTACGAATTCAAGTTGCTGTGGAACAATCAACTCGCGAGGTCCATGAAGTTCACCGTCGCTTCCGGTGGAAAATTTGATAATGGCATAGCGACGAGTAACAAGCTAGGTAATGATCGCGTCATCGTGCCGGTTACGATCATCGGTGACCAGGACGGCCAGTGGGACCGGGTGGCGTGGAAGACAGAAGCGTTCTACGGTAACCCGCTCACAGGCTTTACTCCTGGGCCATAGACTCAAGGGATCTACTTCAGATGCGAAGCGGTCGGTAGGCTGAGGCGCGGGGTGACGTCCTGAAGGACAGTGACCGCTGGGTTATGCAGGTTCGAGTACCACTCCGCCAAAATCACCAATTCCGCACAACTGAACACGTTTTCCGCCAAAAGACTTGCGACACACGTCTAACACATCGCGCTGCGAGAATACGTTGCGGCAAACGATTACGGACACGAAGATTGCTGCCCCCCGCTCATGGCTCTCCGCAAAGCAACTAAGCTATCATTGACGCAATCGAACCGCCTCTCCCTTTAACTTCCTTAAGAGGTACAGATGTTCAAAAAACCAAGTATTGCGGCTTTCATTACCGGCGTGTTCATTTTCAGCACTACGATTGTCAGTAGCGCTCAGGATCCCGCGACTCAAATCACTCCAACTGACGCGCAAACCGCTGAACAAAAGCAAAAAGAACAGGAAGCCCTGGAAAAAAGGGCGTCGGCGCTACTGGAGCAAATCGTGGGAGAGGTGCAGATGCTGAAGCTCCCCGAGAATCGCATTCGCGTTCAGATTGCCGCTGGCGACCTTCTATGGAAGCGCAATGAACCTCGGGCACGTTCTATGTTTTCAGTTGCCGCGGACGGTGTTGCGGAGTTGATGCGCAATAGCGAGGGAAGTATGCAGCGCTGGGCGGCTCAATTGCGGCAGGAGGTGGTGTTGACTGCAGCACAACACGATGCAGCACTTGCTTACCAACTTCTAGCAACAACCCGATCGCCCGCGCCCATTGTCGATACGGGCAATGATTTTCGCCGGCGCGGCCCTGACGCGAACCTCGAAGAGAATTTGTTGACGCGCGTAGCCGCGCTTGATCCAAAGCTGGCGGCACAGAAGGTTGAGGAGGCGCTTCTGAAGGGCCAGTACCCGAACACTTTCGCACAGGCGGTGGCCGGGCTGGAGGCACAGGACAAAGAGGCAGCGGCGAAGTTGACCGCAAAGGTAGTAACCAGGTTGCAGTCAGAGAACATGCTCGCGAACGTTCAGGCCCAACAACTGGCATTGAACCTTTTGCGAGCGGGGCCGCGACTCTCTGTGAGTGGGACCACTACGGCGCCAACGATCGTGAATACGACGTCGAACAACACTGCGGCTGGCCCGGTGCTGAATCAGACATCGTTTCAGGAGTTGATGAATACAGTTATCGACGCGGCGCTGAGGGCGAGTCCGCAAGCCGCAGCTAATCAGCGTGGTGGAAACAATCCACGCGTCAGGGGCAACTTCGGCGGGACGCAGACTGTCGCACAAAACCCGCCAACTGACGGCCAGATTGAGCAGCAGAATGCGCGACGATTACTTGCCGGATTGCAGAGGATGTTACCTCAGATTGATCAATATCTTCCCTCGCGCGCGACGGCTGTGCGCAACAAGATGACCGAGATTGGGATGGGGAACAATCAGGGCCAAGCCTTTAACCAGATGATCCAGCAGGGCACTGCGGACAGCCTGCTGGCCGCCGCGCCGGCCGCTCCACCCCGTATACAGTCAAGGCTTTACCAGCAGGCGGCGCAAAAGGCGCTCGATGAAGGAAACGTGGATCGCGCCCGCCAGATCGCCAACGATCATCTTGACGCGGCAACGCGCGACAGAATTCTGCAGAAGGTCGAGTCCCAAACCATTCTGAAAAAAGTCGATGCCGAGAATATGGATGAGTTGCGACAGACACTGGGAAATTTGCATTCCGACGATGAACGGATTGATCTGCTACTTCAATTGGCCGCCCAGGCACAATGGGCCGCCGGACCTCAGACGCCCGAGTTGGCAGCGCAAGGTGATCCAAGACTTGCTCTCAAGTTTATCGGCGAAGCCCAGCGTCTCGCCGATCGCCGCGCGAGTAGCTACGCGCAATTCGATCAGCGCTTAAGGGTCGCTGAGGCATTTGCGTCGCTCGAGCCGGCGCGAAGTTTTGATGTGCTCGATCCGGGCATTGCTCAACTTAATGAACTGCTCGCAGCCGCCGCGTTGCTCAGCGGTTTTGAAGTGAATATATTCAAGGACGGCGAGTTTGTGCTTGGCGGCGGCAGCGGGCTGGGCGAAATGGTGGCCCGCTACGGACAGCAACTGGCGAGCCTGGCGAAGACAGACTTTGCACGCGCGGAAAGTTCGGCGAACAAATTTCAGCTACCGGAGCCACGTCTATTTTCGCAACTGGCGATCGTTAGAAATGTACTTGGTGTTCCGCAGGCAGCGGCCGTCAGTAATCGCTTTTTTGGCGCGCGCCAATTTGGACGCCGAGGGCAGTAGCAGTTTCCGGCGCGGGCGCGTCGATCTCAACCCGGCGCGCCCCGACAGGGTTCCTCCGGCTCGCACGCCTTAAAAATTTCTGCCACAAATCCTGTCTCGCGGGTGTTCTATCCGTGAGCAAGCAAAATAGCTTTAAGGAGAACCCGTCCATGTCGAAAACTATGTTAAAGAGCACGTGTATTCGTTTTGTTGTTGGTTTCGCATTAGTTGGCAGCCTGGCATTCACAATCGTAATCGCGGGTTCTGATGTCGGCGGGGGTTCGACAGTGCTCGCCCAAACTGTCTTGACGGGCGACTGGACGGCCTCCCTTGATAAAAAGACGTCCACCAAAATCCATCTGACTTTTGAGCGACGGAACGAAAAAGGCAATAAAAATCAGATGGGTCAGGGCTATGACTTCGCTGAGTTGCAGGGTTTGACCCGCGAGCAGGTATTAAATGGAGGCCCGGTCAAATTTAGTGTGGCGCGCGAAGCTGGAACAATTGATTGCGAAGGCAGTTTTCAAAACGGTAAGGGCTCCGGTACCTTCCGGTTCACAGGAAATCAGAGTTTTGTTTCGGCAATGAAGAGTCGCGGCTTTGATTTCAGTGAGGAATCAATTGCCCGCGATGGACGCCATTCGGAAGAAGACCGACTTTTCACAGCTACAGCGTTGAACATTACGACGGCCCTGGCCGATGACTTGTCGTCGGCGGGTTTCGGCAAACTTGGCGTGGATGACCTTTTCAAGGCGGCAATTTTTAAAGTTGATGCAAAATTCATGCGCGAGATGAAGGCGAGCGGCTTTCCCAACCTGGGCATGGAGGAGTTGGTTAAAGCGCGGATTTTCAAAATCGATGCGAACTTCGTCGCCGAGGTAACTCAGATGGGTTTTGACAAAGAACCATTTGAGAGTCTGGTGAAGATGCGGATTTTCAAGGTCACTCCCGAATTTATCACAGAGGTTCGCAATGAAGGGCTGACGAACATTCCGGTTGAAGATATCGTAAAGCTACGCATCTTCAAGATTGACAGCCGATTCATTCGAGACGCAAAAGCTGATGGCGTGCCGCTGGAAGTGGAAAGACTCGTGCAAAGACGCATCGGTGTGGCACAGAAGTAATCAGGTATCGATAACCGCTTTATTCTGGAGGCGGGTAGTAAGACTTCGACGGTTCTATTGTCCGTGTTGAGCGTGCGCGATTGCTAAGCCGGCGGAAGGTGCGAGCATTATTTGTCGCCCGTTTTGGCACCATATCCGGGTAGCAAACTACCAAGAACCAAACTCCGCCTTCGCCTCTTCCTCCGTGATCTTCGCAAACTCGGGTGGTCCTCCAGCATGCATTTCTGATTGAGGAAAGTATTCTTTCCAGAACTCACCGGTCTGCGAATCTTGCCAAAGCACTTTCCAATTCACGTCGTCCACTTTTCGCTGAATGAGGTTTTCGTTGCCGCAGGCTTGAGCTGGATCTCGGCTCAGTCGCAATCCTTTGTCGTCCTTTCGCACATGACGGTATTGTACTTCGATGGTCTGTGTCACACGTCACCGGCCATACTCAAGCAATCCATTCGACAGCTGTTGAATAGGCGGTCTCGAGGCACTGAGGCAACTCAGTGATTGCAGTTTCATAATCCTGTCTGCGTTTCATGTAATCCCACACGTGCACTTGAACATTTCCAAATTGATCAGGTGTATCCACCCACAGCTGACACCTCTCTCCATTAGTGCCCACAAGGTCAACGGATCGCACCTCTTCTTCGCGGTGCGTTGTGTAAAGGTGCAAAGCATGCCTTGCAACCCAATTCAATATCACGTCGTCAATCGGTTCATAACTCATGGTAATGGGACTCCTGAGCCAAAGTTCCCTACCGGAATTTGCCTAAGTAGTTCAAACTGTTGTGCACCGCCAGTACCACCGAACGCCGGCAGCGCGGTAGAGCGCTGTAGCCTGGTTCCTCTCGGCACCAACACCTCTTGGACAAACGTGGCTCGATTGCTAGATGGCAGCGACAAAGTTTGCCGCGCTGCGGCACTGCTAGTAGGAATCGCGTCGGTTAGGAAACCTCCAACACGGTTATTGCCAGAGAACACTCGAAAAAAGATCTGGTTTTCAGTGGTCACGAATGATGTAATGCTTCCGCCAGCATTTGGAACCGTATTACCTGCTGGTAATAGTCTCGCCGAATCAAGTAGAGGCCCTTGCGCTCGAGCAGCCGCAGTCGCAGCTACACTTCCACTTCCGGCAACGCCCGCTGCCGGTCCACCCAGGAGTTCAAAGATCGCGGCCGCGCGTCCGACATCTTCCAACACAGCGGCTGACCGGCCATACCCATTATCGCAATCATCATACAACGCATGGCCAACTCCTGTACCGACGCGAAACAAATTTGCAACGCCGTAATAGATGTTCGCCGCATAGTTGACTCCGGTGTTGAAGTAAACGGCATCGGGGTTAGAACCCAGACTCTGCTGGAAAGCGCCGATGCGGCCCTCAAGCCAGTTGGCAGTGTCGTTACCCCATCCATCCAATCCCATCGGATCTGTATGGTCCATAGGGTTCTGCCATACGTAGGCATAGAGATTGACGTCGCCACCGCTAAAGCCAATCGGGTCCTCCGAGATGAATCTGCCTTGCACCGAGTCGTACCAGCGGGCCCGGTAATACATTAGGCCGGTAACATCGTCGAGCTCCCGTCCCGTAAAACCATATCGTGTCAAAGAACTTCCCGAGGTCTGGCCGAACGGTTCGTACTGCGCCCGTTCGACGACATCGCCGGACGCATCGGTTATGGCGACGGTGCTGCCCAGATGATCCTGCGCAAAGTAAAGTGATCCTGTGTCCGCGCTGGTCTGTCGAAGTATGTCGTCGATGCCCGGCCCGTTTATGTACTCTACAGTTCGCCCGCCAGCAGACTGCTCGAAAACAATATTCGCGGCATTATAAAGAAAGCTGTTTGTCTCACCGTCGGCGCTGCGGTGCGCAAGCCTTCCAAGAGCGTCATGCTGGTAGGTGACGGTTTTCCCGTCTGGCAGAATCGCCTGAGTCAAACGCCCGCGCGCATCCCAGCGATAGGTTGAAGCCCCTTCTGAGTTTATCGTCGCCGAAGTTTGGCCAAGCGGATTAAACTCGTAAGTGCGCGGTCCATACCGGACGACGCGGTTGGCAGGATCGGCGACTGCGGCATCTGTTTCCGGCGGTAACTTTGTGGCGGAGGCTAACGAGTCAATAGTTTCTATCTGATTGTCGGTTCCGTAGGTGAAGCGGAAGTCTTCAATGTGCTGAGCACCAGCGTGTGTCAGCCGCGCGAGCCGGCTCAGTTCGTCGTAGCTGTAAGTGGTTGTGACTCCGTTTGGCCTGTGAAGACTCGTGACACGTGAGAGCTGGTCGTAGGCATATGTAAAAACATCTGAGCCCTGTGTGATCGTCTGAATTCTGCCGGCCGCATCGTAACCGTAAACGATTGGCGCGAGGCCGGCTGGAGTCATTGAAACCGGCTGGCCTGCCGCATTGTAGTCGTAGCTGACCGCGCCGTTGTCGGTGGTCTCGTTCGAAAGCCTTCCCGCGTCGTCGTAGGTCCAGGCGACAAAGCCCGACTGTGAATCTTCAATACGGGTAGGTCGGGAAGCCGCATCATAGTCATAGCTGACAATTGCATCGGGGTAGGTGACAGTGACCGGACGATTGAGAGCGTCGTAGATCACAGTCATGCGGCCGCCGTTCTGGTCTATCTTTTCGACCACGTTACCAACCTGGTCGTAATTCAAACTCGACAACCTTCCCAATGGATCTCGCCTGGCTAAGGGCCGACCTTGTTCGTAAATAAAAGTGGTCATGTGGCCGCGCGGGTCAGTCAGACCTACAAGCGCGCCCCTGCTGTCGTAGGAAGCACGCACCACACCGCCTAATGCATCCGTAATCGCAGCAGGCCACCCTTCGGGAGTGTATTCGTAGTGAATTGCGTGCCCGGATGGGGAAATAACTTCGGTAAGTTCATCGCCGAGGTTGTATTTCAGACGCACTGGCCGTAACAACGGGTCGGTAATCGATACGACTCGGTTTTTTGCGTCATAGGTTCTGGTCCAATGGTGATTGAGATGGTCTGTAATAGCACTCAGATTTCCATTGATGTCGTAGCTGAACATCACCTTCGCGCCCGATGAATCAGTGGCACTGACCACCCTATTCAGAGCATCGTAGGATCGACTTACACGTCTTCCGAGAGGGTCAACGACGCCTGTCAGGCGTCCAATTGCGTCGTGCTCAAACGTGGTTCGTTGGCCCAGTTGATCAACCAACGCGGAAACGTTACCCAAAGCGTCATACTCGACCCGTTGAGTATGGCCCAACGG
>JBHENH010000099.1:442-11122 GCA_046262135.1 Pyrinomonadaceae bacterium | reverse complement strand
GGCCTACTTCTTCAGTATTAAGGTCAAAAGTAAGAGTTACACCAGCAAGCGTTATGTACAACAGATCTTGACTTGATGGCCTATCAAGCTCGCGCACCGAATATGAGAGAGGACTTCCGTCAGATCTTCTCATATCGCTGTCGGCGTAGAGATAATCCACTTGTTCCTCCCATCCACCGTCAGATGTAGGGACGTAATACGGATCGCTTTTCACAGCGTACGCGTCTAAACCGACGTACTGCCCTCCTGTCCAATAACCTCCTGAAAATTCACTCGTATTAGGATTACCGTCATCTACTGGCGTGACTTCCATCATCGGTCCCTGGTTCTGTGCGCTTGCAAAGCTGCAATACATAGAAGCGTCACGAGGAATATACTCACTCTGAAACGTAACATTGCTCCGTCCTCCTTCCTGGCACGAGTGGGTTGTGGTGCTGACGGAATGATAACTGCAGATAGTTATCCATTCATTGCAAGATCCTAATCTACTTGTCAGTGAACGTGAGGTTGACGGAATCTTGTGAGGATTTCGTCAACAGGCAATCGGGTTATTCTGAAGGGGGAATGTAAGCCTGTATATACCTACTTCAAAGTCTTGTCAACAGAACGAATTTTGTTACAGAATTTTGTTACAGGATTTTGTTACAGAATTTTTGCCACAACAATTCTTGTATCTTGTATATAGAGAGTTGGACCGATAGCAAAAGTTTTTGCGAAAGTGTTTGCTGGTAAGTCTGCGGCAACATCTTCGCGTGGATATTTGCGATATTTTTGCTTGGGCTGAACTCTCGCCAACGCCCACTAGAAGCCCCGCGAACTGCACATATCACAATGATCACAGGGCTTACCGCCGGGTTCCACGCTGCACGTCTTTTCTTTCTCGAAATAGTCTACCAGTTCGGAGACGGCGGCTTCCTCCACACCAAATTTTTCTCTGCTTGGATGCGACATGCTTGCGTTGACACCCGTCAGCCAGGGTGAGTGGGTCAATGGAACGGAACGCTGGTGGTTGACCGCGTCAAATGGCTGCCTTGTGGTCGCACCAAACGAAGGATCAGCCATTACCGCCGCAGGCTCGGTTGATCCCGAGCTCACCTTCGCTTCGAGCTGGGCAATTTTTCTTTGAAGTTCGCTAAGGCCGGCGCGGACAGCGGCAAGTTCTGCGCTGACCTCCGATTTAGGCTGGGCACGGGCAGCACCTGGAGGAGCGTTATTCGATACTTTTCGAGCAATCCTCTCCGCAATCTCACGAGTCTGATCGAATTCCGTGCTCATTAATTTGTAGGACACGCAGTCGTGCCCGTCCGTTTGCTTTCCGATGCGCGACCGACTTTCCAGTCCTTGTCTGGTTGGTTCGGATGAAGACAGACAGGAATGTCTGTCCTACTCTGCTTTCAGCAAATCAATATAATCCACCACGCCGACTATCGCTGAATCGATTGCTGCGCCGGCTTTCCCGGTTGACGCAGTAGATGCGCCCCAACCCTCCTGAACTATCAAGACAGTGTCGCCGACACCCGCGTCTACGGCGTTGAGCGCCAGCACCGTCATGGCTGTCTCCTGGCCTTCAGGCGTGATCTGCTGACACAGCATGATGCTCGCATTCTCGTAACGTTGATTCTTTTTGGTCGCTACGATATTGCCGACCACATGGGCCAAAATCATGTGCGACTTCCCTGCGTCACGTGCGCATCCGAATCTACGATGGCAATAATTGTACAGTCCGTTGGTGTGTCTTCCCTTTTGAACGGGAAGCTCGCTTCTTTCCCGCGACACCAGAAAACCAGTTCTCCAACTCCTGCGCCCACCGAATCAACACCAACCAGCGGTTTACCAGTAGGCTGGAGATCCTTGTTCAGAGTTTGAACCACCAGTAGCTTGCGACCCTCAAGCGAGTCGTTTTTGATGGTCGCTACTACTGTTCCGATTACGCGCGCCAGCTGCATAGTTCGTAAATCGTGAATCGTAAAAGGTGAATATAGAATTCGAAATCGGCAGCGCGTTCAGATTCCTGTCGAGTTACGATTACTAGTCTTTCGTGACATCCACGGTATCGATTACCCCAACGATAGCTGCATCAACAGGAGTGTCTTTCAATCCCTGGGCCAATCGCGCGCTCGAGCCCGCGACTACCAGCACTCGTTCATGAAAACCCGCCCCCACCGTGTCGACGGCAACTACATAGCCAGTGGTGTCGCTACCGTCCACATTCACGGGCCGGACTATGAGCAGCTTTTTTCCGAGGAGGCGTTCGTCTTTCTGTGTTGAGACGACGGTTCCAAGAATGCGAGCGATGATCATGCTTAACTACGGTTACCGATGGGGAGTGCGTCATCAACACTGCCATGTGGGCGCGGTATTACGTGAACACTGACAAGTTCACCTACGCGGCGGGCTGCCGCAGCACCGGCATCGGTCGCTGCCTTCACGGCGGCAACGTCCCCGCGGACAATAGCCGTAACAAATCCGGCGCCAATCTTCTCGTAGCCAATCAATGTAACGTTAGCAGCTTTGACCATCGCGTCAGCCGCTTCAATCATCGCGACGAGGCCTTTGGTTTCCACCATGCCGAGTGCTTCTTGCATTCAGTTACTCCTATAATCGGTAATGGTAAATCGTGAATGGTAAATAGTAGACGACTTTCCAGGCATTTACCATTTACCATTCATCATTAGCCAATCACGATTTAGTATTCACCGCCTGGGTCAACAGCTCAACCAATTCTTCTCTCGTCAACGCAATCTTTCCGGATCCATTTGTAGAAGACTGATCGTGAGACCACGCCGGCGCCGGCCGATCGCCGCTGGGACAGGCCATTTGAGTTTCGTGGAGATAACCACAGGCCTGGCAGCGTGCGTCTTCGCCGAGATATCCGGCGGCTTCCCGAACATTGATCAATTTTTCAATCGCGTCTGCAGGTAGATTTTTCGAGCCGCCGAGGATACGCGCCAGTATCGCGATCCGGGCCGTGTGCTCGAGTGTTTCCAGGCGGTCGAACGCTTGCCACAAGTCTGCACCATAAGCCACAGCACCGTGGTTGGCCATCAAAAGCGCATTGTGATGTTTGACCAATGGCCTCATCGCTTCGGTCAATTCGTCGGTGGAGGGGGTTCCATAACCGGCGAGCGGCACGCAGCCAAGTGTCAAGATAACCTCAGATAAGATTGGCTGATCGATTGCCAGCCCGGCCACGGCGAAAGCGGTGCCATGGGGCGGGTGGGCGTGGCAAACTGCTTTGACATCCGGACGCTCCTCATAAATCAGAAGATGCATTGCCAACTCACTTGAAGGTTTCCGATTTCCTGAGGCCTTGCCGGTGGAATCTGTGACCGCGCACGCGTCTTCCGTCATGCGTCCCTTGCAGATCATCGTCGGCGTTGCCACTATTCGGCCATCATCAAGGCGTACACTAATATTGCCGTCACTCGAGACAACATAACTGCGCTCGTACATCAACCGCCCAATGTTTACGATTTCACGACGTGCGGTCTGTTCGTCCATTTTTGTTGGTCCATAACCCCGGCGAAACGCACTATAAGTTTTGTTCTTTCAGTTCGTTTAACTCTTCCGGTCGACGCTTGCGCGGATGATTTGTCACAGTACTAACCTGAGGCCGCGCCAGGAAATAGGACAGCGATTCGAGCGATGTGGTTAAGTCCACGGTTTTCACCTTAACATCCAGCCGCGCGTTTAGAGGCGCAGGTGCGAAGTTGAGGATCGCCTTAACTCCCGCGGACATGACCTGATTAAGCACCTTCTGCGCCACGCGCGCGGGTACGGCGATGACCACGACATCAATCGACTCGTCCGTAACGACGTCGGGCATTTTCTTCACATCATGAATGAGAACTTTGTCTTCGCTTACGCGCCGGCCGATCTTCTGTGCGTCATTGTCAAAGAGCGCGACGACACTAAAGTTGGATCTTCCAAAACCTTTATAATTTGCCAGGGCCGTGCCGAGTCGTCCCGCTCCCACGATTCCTACACGATGAGGCGTGTCGAGGCCGAGTATTTTTGTGATGTGCCGGCGTAAGTCTTCAACGTGATAGCCCAGCCCGCGAACTCCAAACTCACCGAAGTACCCAAGGTCTTTGCGAATTTGGGCGGAATTTAAATTGAACTGTTCGGCGAGTGATTGCGACGAAATACTCTTGATTCCCGCCGCCGAAAGGTTGTTCAGACAGCGTAGATACACACTTAACCGGTTAGTCGTTAATTCTGAAATTTTCTCAGACTTCATTTTGAAAACCCGGATAGTTCAGTATAGACCTAACATAACGTGAATGGTAAGTGGTTACCTATGGTTAGGCTCGCGCTGAATTTCAGATCCTAAGGAGCTGTCGCTTTCGTTAGGAAGATGGCAGAGCTGGTCGCGCGCGTTGATCAGAGCGTTGCTCAACTCTATAAGCATCATCTACAATCGCGCCGTTTCACGATCAGGTCGTCCCATAACCTTCGCCAATGATTGCACACTTGTCCGGGACTCTTCTCTCCAAGCAGGCCACGTCCGCAATTGTCGACGTCAACGGCGTGGGTTACGAGATCACGATTCCAGTCTCAACCTTTTATGATCTGGAAGAACCCGGGTCGAACGTTCAGCTACGCATCTATACGCATGTTCGTGAGGATGCGCTTCAGCTTTACGGCTTCAAGACGGCGCGGGAACGTGAACTGTTTCTGCGGTTGATCTCGGTTAGCGGTATTGGACCCAAGCTGGGAATAACGTTGCTTTCGGGAATGAGCGCCGACGAAATGATCGCATCCATCAGAACTAATAATCTTGCGCGTTTGACATTGATCCCGGGAGTTGGAAGAAAGACCGCCGAACGACTGGTAATGGAGTTACGTGATAAAGTTGCTTCGTTATCATCGGCTGAACTGGAAGAGGCGTTGGGGGCCAAAACCTCCGCCGGGGTACCGGTACCCACCGAGGATGCGATGCGGTCAGACGTACTTTCCGCTCTCCTAAATTTAGGTTATCAACGAAACTCCGCGGAGAAAGCAGTCACTGCTGCGGTAGACGAGGGGGGAGAGATCTCTGTGGAGTTAATCTTGCGCCGTAGCCTGCGAAAGCTGGCAAAAGTCTGAACGTTCCCTGGTGAAGATAATCCTGGACGTAAGCAATTTATGTCGCACAGCAACAACCCTTAGACAAGGCAAACTGACGGTGACGCTGCAACACCCGGCATCGGTAGACGATACATAGCTCATGGCAACTGAAGGATCAGCACGCGTTCGGGATACCCCGCTAAACGATGAGGAACGGCAATTTGAATCGACCGTTCGTCCCACCCGGCTCGAGGAATACATCGGACAGCGGCAGGTAAAAGAAAACCTGCGCGTCTATATGAAAGCAGCCTTACGCCGGAAAGAAGCCCTCGATCACGTCCTTTTAACCGGCCCACCCGGTCTCGGCAAAACAACCCTGGCCCATATAATCGCAAACGAGATGGGCGCCGAGCTTCGCTCGACCGCTGGACCAGCGATTGAGAAGGCCGGGGACATCGCCGCGTTGCTAACAAATCTCCAGGAAGGCGACGTGCTTTTCATCGACGAGATTCATCGTTTGTTGCCGGCATTGGAAGAAAAGCTCTATCCGGCGATGGAAGATTATCAACTCGATCTGCTTATTGGTCAGGGAGCGGGAGCTCGCTCCATAAAACTTGAATTGCCCAAGTTCACTTTAGTGGGAGCTACTACGCGCGCAGGGTTGCTTACGGCGCCTCTGCGCGGCCGGTTCGGTATCGTGTTCCATCTGGACTTTTATCCACATGGAGATCTTGAGGTCATTTGTAAGCGCTCGGCGGAGATCCTGGGGGTTGAGATTGACGCCGAAGGATGTCGTGAGATTGCGCGCCGGTCGCGCGGCACTCCCCGAATAGTCAATCGCCTTCTGCGGCGTGTACGGGACTATGCGGAGGTTGACTATGACGGCCGGATTACAAGAGAAGTCGCGAATGATGCGCTTAACCGAATGGAAGTTGATACATTCGGCCTCGATGAAATGGATCGAAAACTGCTGTTTACGATAATTGAGAAATTTAATGGTGGACCAGTTGGGCTGGGAACTATTTCTGCATCCATTCACGAGGAGAAAGATTCCATCGAAGAAATCATCGAGCCTTACCTTATTCAAATTGGATTTCTTGACCGCACACCTCGCGGCCGTATGGCGACCCGCCTTGCGTATGACCACTTCCGCATCACGCCACCTGGAGCACTTAAGCCTACCCTGTTCGATTCTCCGTGAGGAATTTGTTAGGGTGTGTTGTCCCCTAACAATGCGCCTTATTGATACGTAATATCCAATGAGAAGACTATCGTCATTCTCCCGTCATTCTATCGGCGTTCGCAATCGCGGACCGTGGCGATCAATTATTAGCCACTCGCTGCATCAGTTTCATGAGAATGACCTTTTTACCTCATCTGCCGCGATGAGCTATTTCGGCTTAATGGCGCTTTTTCCCGCGCTGTTGCTGATGCTGGCAATAAGCAATCAGATTGCGGCAGCTACGGAGCTGCTTAGTCATGCGGTTGACGTGTACCCAGGCTCAGGAAAGTTTCTACGCGAAACAATCCGATCGATGTCTTCAGTCGGTCCAGGGGTGATCATCACTTGTGTAGTCGTCACGCTTTGGGCCGGCTCGTGGGTTTTTGCGGTGATTGAACGTGCGCTTAACCGTATATGGGGAGCAAACTCTCGCACGTTCTGGCATGGTCGTGCCCTGACCATTGGTATGATCGGAATCGTGGGCGTGCTTCTGGCATTTTCTGTGGGCGTGACCTCCCTGGTTGTCGGTCTAAGGGAGATGGCAGGCAGGCTGTCGCCACGCCAGGCGGCCCATTACCCTCTCCTTATTTCAGTCGGGAGTGCTTTCTGGCAAGGCGTTTTCGCAATCGCCAGTTTCCTGATAACGGTGATTCTCTTTGTCGTAGTTTATCGCTTCATGCCTAAGGCGGAAGTTAGCTTGCGGGACACGTTGCCTGGGGCAATCATCGGGGGTCTGCTGTGGGAACTCGCCAAGTATGTTTTTGCCTGGGCTCTAAACTACTTTCATTATGATCAGATTTACGGTTCAGTAGGCGCCGTTGTAGCGGTATTGACGTGGAGCTACGTATCAAGCCTGATTCTATTATTCGGTGCGCAACTCACGGCAGTGTTTCACCGCGAGCATCCACATTATGCGACGCCTCAGCCGTTACCTACGCCTACGTGAAATGCATCTATCGGTCTTCGATTACGAGCTACCGGATGAATTGATCGCCCAACAACCACTCGAGCAGCGCGAGGCTTCTCGCATGCTGGTCGTGGATCGAGCGAGCCGAACCTGGAAAGACTCAAGGTTTGAACTTCTTTTTGAGTATCTAAACGCCGGTGACTTAATTGTTCTCAACAATACACAAGTATTTCCCGCTCGGCTTGTCGGCCAGCGTGAACCGACCGGTGGAAGCGTGGAAGTTTTGCTCATTCGCGAGATTGAGCCATTAAGGTGGGAAGTACTCGTTAGACCTGCGCGTAGGTTAAGAAGGGGCGCACGTCTCCGTTTCGGCAGTTCCTCATTGCGTGCGGAGGTCGTTGAGTGCTTCGAAAAGGGTCTCCGGCAACTCAAATTCGAATGTGATCTGCCGCTGGAAACTTTACTAGATGAATTGGGACAAATGCCGCTTCCTCCGTACATCAAACGTCCCTTCGGGACTTCGATCGCGGATCGCGAGCGGTATCAAACGGTCTTCGCGAGGAAAAAAGGCGCTATCGCTGCTCCTACCGCTGGGCTTCATTTCACAAAACAAATAATCGAAGGACTGATGGCTCGACAAATCAAGTTCGTCGAAATCACCTTGCACGTGGGATACGGAACTTTTGAGCCAGTTAGGGTGGACCATGTCGAGCACCATAAAGTAGCTCCCGAATTGTTTGATATAGACGATGAAGCCGCACACGCAATCAACAGCGGTCGTGCGGAAGGCCGACGAATCGTTGCTGTTGGCACGACCACCTCGCGGGCAGTTGAGTCGGCGGTCAACGCTGATGGAAAGATCGAGCCGGGCCAGCGACCCACGGCATTAACAATAACCCCCGGGTTCGAATTTCGCGTGGTTGATGCTTTGTTGACTAACTTTCACCTTCCGCGGTCATCACTGCTCTTGCTTGTATCGGCATTCGCCGGCTGCGATCTCACGCTGGCGGCGTATCGTTATGCAGTCGCAAAGCGGTTTCGCTTTTACAGTTACGGCGATTGTATGTTTGTAATCTAGTGATCATTAAAACGATGATGCTAAACTAGCCGAACCCAGAAATTGATAAATGGTTGAATAATGGCCGTATTAAAGAAAATTCGCTCCCGCTGGTGGTCGCAATCCAATGAAGAGTACTCACCGGAACCAGAAAGAACTGCGCCCACTTCGATTGGTCTTCGGTACGAAGTTCGGCCGCTCACCATTTCGCGTCTAGACGAATGTTGGAGGCTGGACCAACGTTGCTTTGTCGATGGGGAAGCTTACAGCCGGGAAACCTTTGAATACCTCTTGACGGCGCCTGAGGCAGTTGCTTATCGCGCGGAAACCACTAGTGGTGCGATGGTGGGCTTCGTAATTGGGTTAATTGAACCCGATCACACCGGTCATATCACCACTGTCGGTGTTGCACCTGACCATCGGCGAAGGCATCTGGCAAAACGTCTGATGACGGAAGTCGAAAAGGGTTTCCGGCAGCGCAATGTGAGGCTGGTTCGACTTGAAGTCAGGTCCCTCAATATCGCAGCCCAAAGGCTGTATCAAAGCCTCGGTTATGCGGTAACGCAGCGATTACCAAAGTATTATTCAAATGGTGGCGACGGGTTACTAATGCTTAAATCGCTTGAATGATTGGCCCGTTATTTTCTAGCTCTTGCGCAATTCCGTCAAAACCTGCTTCGCAACTGCCTTTAAAGTATCAAACACGCCCGCCCCTGTAGACGCGACAGCCTCAACAACAGGTTCTTCTTTGCGCAGCAATTCCGCGGTCAAGTCGGCTACCGGTACGATGTTTGGCAGGTCGCGCTTGTTCAATTGCAGTACATAGGGAAGCTTCATCAGATCATAACCTTGAGAGCGTAGGTTTTCCTCCAGGTTGTAAAGCGACTCGACGTTCGCGTCCATTCGCTCCTCTTGCGAGTCCGCTACGAATACAACACCGTCGACACCCTTTAGGATCAGTTTACGCGACGCATCATAAAAAACCTGCCCCGGGACCGTGTAAAGGTGAAAGCGGGTTTTGAAACCGCGCACCGTTCCCAACTCCAGAGGCATAAAGTCGAAAAACAGCGTCCGATCCGTTTCAGTCGCGAGGCTGATTAGCTTTCCGCGGGCCTGGGGTGCCGTCGCTTCAAAGATGTGCTGAAGGTTAGTCGTCTTCCCGCACAGTCCGGGACCATAATAGACAATCTTGCAGTTAATTTCTCTGGAAGCGTAGTTGATGAAGGTCATATGGCACTTACTCTAGCTGTCAATTTATTTGAAAAGACTATCGATGTCCTCGTCGGTAATTTCAGCAAAGGGTGAATCCTGGTCGTTAAACTTTGCAGAAGTAATCTCGTCAATCATTGCTGATAATTGCTGAGACACTTGCTTACTTCTAAGCTTGACGAGACCCAGGCTAGAACGCTCGTCGAATACAACGATTAGAAGTAGGCGGCCGATGACGCAAATGTGGATGCTTTCGCGTTCGCCCTCGTGCGATAGAGTTGGAAACTCCTTTTCACCGATCAGCTGAGCCATGCCCCCGGTAGCTGCGACATTACCAGCGGCCAATGACGCAAGGCTGGTTGTGTCCAAATTACCCAGTTCGCCGTGAACAGCGATCTCCTGACCATCTTTGTCGACCAGAAAAACGACGCGCGCCGCCGAGTCCATACGAAGACGCGCCAGCACGGCTTTTAGCTGGTGATACTGACGCTCACGGAGCAGGATAGGCGTGTCTGCCATTAATACAGCTTTCTTTTGATCTGAACGAGGTAAGGGATAGGGCAGGCGTGAACTTTGGAACGGCGGCTTTCGCATCAAAGCCGCTGAAGTTAAGGATGTTACCGGAGTGTTTTGGAATCTCGTAGCGGCGGTGTGACACCTACCAGGAACCCGCAAGGAACTGTAGCACAGCAAACAATGTGCTTCAAGTGTTTTCCTCTGTTTGTCAATTACGGCATGGAGGCAGTTAAGGAACTCCCGTTAACGCCACAACTCCCCTTTTTGCGTTGATTTACAGAGATAGCTATGTTACCCTGCCCGTCGCAACTTCGCGGCATCTAAATCCACACTAACCTATCATCTTAGCGTCGCCATGAGTGCAGTAACGAAAGGTCTGAGAAGTTCGGCGTCACGTGCGACAGCGCGCCGATCTCCCTCGAAATCAACTGCTCAAAAAGCGGCGAAGCACTCTACGGCTGCACGTCACAAAGCAAAAAGAGCCGTTTCGCGAAAGACGACTCCTCGGAAAGCCGCGAAACCCAAAGTACAACTTAAGGGCAAGCGAGCGAAGAGGCCTGAACCCAAGAAGAAAACGGCTGTTGCGAAACCGCGCACCGCTAAGAGCGCAGCGCGAAAAGTAACTGCACAAAAATCCGCCTTAGGCACACATCGGAAAGCCGTCGAGCAGCCCAGAGTCAAATTGACTCAGAAGCTCGCGGCTGTGCGTGCTCAACGACC
>JBHENH010000099.1:0-432 GCA_046262135.1 Pyrinomonadaceae bacterium | reverse complement strand
TAAAGGCATTCGAGCGAGCACATAAGGAATTCACCCACGGTCGCTTCGGTGAAGCCCGTAACCAATTTCGCGCGCTACTCGAGAAATATGCACAGGTTTCAGAAGTCGCGGCTCGGGCCCGAACCTACCTTGCGGTTGCAGACTCTCGTCTTCGTACTGATAGCATGCTTCCGCGGGATGCTGATTCACTCTATGACCGAGGGGTTATCGAACTCAACCGCGGCGAATATGTGGCGGCGCAGGAGATGTTCGAACGAGCCTTGAAACGCGAACCGGAGGCAGCGCATATTCACTACGGGCTTGCGGCTACACGAGCCCGTCTCGGTTCGCTCGATCTGGCGCTCCAGTCGCTGCAACGCGCTGTCGATCTTCAGCCCACGCTTCGGGTGCGAGCGCAACACGATCATGATTTGACGTCACTCAGAAACGATC
>JBHENH010000098.1:0-11150 GCA_046262135.1 Pyrinomonadaceae bacterium | reverse complement strand
CCCAAAAGGAGATACGCAATGGCCGAAGCAAAAATGCAAGAGACCCCCGAATACACGCCTGGCACTTTCTGTTGGGTTGAACTGGCAACGACCGACGGGGAAGCCGCCAAGAAGTTCTACACGGAATTCTTTGGCTGGACTTTCACTGACAGTCCCATCGGGCCGGGCGAGGTCTACACAATGCTGAAACTCGATGGCAAGGACGTCGGAGCACTCTTCAAAATGCCGCAAGAGATGAGGTCGCAGGGCGTACCACCAAACTGGTTGTCATACGTGCTAGTGACAAATGTCGATGAAAGTGCACAGAAGGCTAAGGATGCGGGCGCAACTTTGATGAAGGAGCCTTTCGACGTTATGGATGTCGGTCGCATGGCTGTGGTGCAGGACCCTACTGGCGCTGTATTCGCTTTATGGCAAGCTGGGACTCACAAAGGCGCAAGTATAACCAACGTGCCCAATTCGTTTTGCTGGAACGAACTGGGAACTCCAGATACTGATAAGGCTGGAGAGTTTTACACGACGCTTTTTGGTTGGGAAAAGAATGTCCAGCAGATGGGGCCGATGACTTACACCTCATTCATAAATGGCGATCGACCCGCCGGAGGAATGTACAAACCAACGCCGGAAATGGGCGACATCCCTCCCCACTGGCTCGTTTATTTTGCGGTTGACGATACCGACGCGAAGTTGCAAAAGGCGAACGAACTTGGCGGGAAAACGCTGACGCCAGCCATGGACATCCCGGATACGGGACGGTTCGCGATCATTCAAGATCCACAGGGCGCTGCGTTTGGGATTATCAAGCTGACAACTCCACCGTCCTAATAGCAGCGAGGAGCTGAATACGCCGACGTATTCGCCTGCCAGTTGAGTTGTGAAATTCTCCTTCCGGATAGTATCGATTTCGGTTTCTCTGTATGGCCGGCAGGTGCACTGTATCTCAGTGGTTGAATCGTTGTTAGTGATTGCGGACCACAAAGACGCAGAGAACACAGATGAGGCACACAGATCTCAAACCAGCACCAGCCATCAAAACTAGAATATGAAACCACGCCTAGTCTGGCTTCTTTTGTGCCTCATCTGGGGCTCGACCTGGTTGTTCATTAAAATTGGGCTTGAGGATCTCCCCCCGTTTACCTTTGCAGGGATCAGATTCGTAATTTCCTGTTCAATCTTGTTCGCGCTGATCGGAATGCGTGGCATTCCGCTGCCTCGCCGGCGAAGCGACTGGGGACTGTTGGCAGTAACCGGACTCCTCACTTTCTCAATTAATTACGGCCTCGTCTTCTGGGGGGAACAATACATATCGTCAGGACTCGCGGCGGTGCTGCAATCAATGATGCCCGGTTTCGGAATGTTGCTGGCCCACCTGTATCTTCCGAAAGAGCGAATTACGGCGTTAAGAATTGTCGGAGTAGTCATGGGGATTGTGGGCGTCGCTGTCATTTTCTCGAATCAGTTAAGCGTGTCCGGACGTAGGGCGCTGCTGGGGAGTGCGGCGCTTGTGCTCAGCGCGCTCAGCGGGGCGTACTCCAACGTGCTGGTAAAAGCGAAAGCCAAACATCTCGACCCTTCGGTGACGGCCGCAGGTCAAATGCTTTTTGGTCTCTTTCCGTTATTGGCGTTAGGACTGTTGCTCGAGGGCAATCCTATGCGCTTCCACTGGACACAACGTGCGGTGATATCTGTCCTCTACCTGGCAATAGTCGGCACCGTGATCGCCTTTGTTCTCTATTACTGGCTTATTCAGCACATGGACGTCACAAACACACTGCTGATTTCGTTGATAACTCCGGTGGTGGCAGTGATCCTGGGGATGCTCGTATTGAATGAACGTTTGACGTGGCGCACGTTGGCGGGTGGGGCAATGATTATCTCGGGAATTGGTTTGATAGTTTTGAAGAGAGTTAGAAAATCCGAAGGCGAATTGGTTGCAAGTGTATAAGGCAGCTAACTTAGACTGCGTGGCGCGAATAGCTCCCGGCGTTTGAAAAGAAATAAGCCGCGTATGAACGCAGATTACGCAGCGCGGCCAAGCCGCAAGCAATGAGTCGACGCACCGCGGCTTTGTCGGCGTGATGTGCGGCGGTGGGTTTGCCCCGCCGTGCGCTGGTTTTTAAACCTTGCGGCTAAGCCCCAAATTCCTGGGCGTAGCCCACAAGGTTAAATGACAGGCGTGACGGAAGGGCTCAGCCCTTCCGCACATCTAAGGCGGCGAAGCCGCGAAAGAATCTCAGTAAAGGCGTGGATCATTACCGTAACAGAGTATCGAGGCCCAATAGGGCCGGCATTTAATAGCCACGTCCCGTGAGGGCGTGGATCATAACCGTAACAGACAATCCGAGGCCCGAAAGGGCCGGCACCGACCCCCTCACAGTTGGTCTCGCACCTTCGGCGCTCAAGTCGCCAATTGACCGACACCCCGCGCTAACGCACGGGCTATTAAATGCCGCCGCTTCGCGGCTGGTGGAATAATCCCAGACACTGGAAAACTCTGTCAGAAACACGATCCGCGGCATAATAATTGGTTTTTTGTTCTGACCTTCAAGCCCCGTCCAGATTTATTCCCCCGAGTTTTTCTGTCTGTGCGAGCAAGTAAGCCTCAACAGCACGTCTTACAAGATTGATTTCATTCGCAGGATAGCAATCGGGTAGTTTCCAAAGCTGATAGATATGCTCCGACTTTAGCCAGAAACCGCCAATATCGGCGCCAAAAAGATTCGGTACGGCAAGCTCAAGCGCTGTGCGATGGACGGCGCGCAGGTACTTAGCTGACCGCGAATCGATATGGACAACGCAATCGCTTAACGCAAACGCGCAGAGCCTTACGTCTGACGCCGCACTTTCGAAACTGAGATCTTCCGCATGATCAATGTTCGGCATTCTTCGACTCGCTCGCCTGCTAAGCGTGAGAAGGAGTTGGATAATTGCGTATCAGCCCACGTACGACACCTTGTAGCTGCAAGCGACCGGGCGTCTTGATGAATATGGGCTTGAACTGCGGATTTGCGGGCTCCAGGCGGATGAAGTCAGGCTCACGATAAAACTTTTTCACCGTGGCGTAGTTCCCATCAATCAGCGCTACCACCATCTGACCATTGTCTGCCGTTTCCTGCGACGACACGATGATTATGTCGTTGTCCTGAATGTTTTCTTCGATCATCGAATCCCCGCGCACGCGCAGAGCAAACATTCTTCCGCGGCCAATCATGTTCTTCGGAGCCGAAACAGTTTCGTGGGCCAGGACTGCCTCTATCGGCTGACCCGCAGCCACTACTCCTAACAATGGGATTTCATACTCTTCAGAATTTGCTTGTTGTGGGGTGAGTTCAATGCCGCGACTGACGTTAGGAATGCGTTTAATGAGTCCTTCGCGCTCCAGGGTCGACAAAATACTGTGCACGCTCGCCGATGAGCTCATCTGAAACCGCTTGCCAATTTCGGCAATGGTGGGGGGTTGTTTCTCGGCATTCATGTATTGGCAGATGAAGTCATAGACCTGCCTTTGACGAGCGGTTACAGGCATCTCGATACCTCCGGCTAAAAATCTTGCCCAAATGAAAGCAACTGTGCTATTTTCGGCAACCAGCGAAAATCAGGCGAATATTATCGAAGAGAAGATGGGTAGTCAAGCGATAAGTAGAATGAGTACTGGTTGTTTCGCTGCATTAGGTCCGGAGGGCAGTTAGTAGCGCCGTCCGGGAGGGCGGGGAACTCAACCTCTCATAGCGCAAAGGCCCGAAGGGCCGGTACAAAATTGTGCCGCACCTTAGGCGCTTACGGAACTAACCTTCGCATCTACCCCGTCCTCACGGACGGGGCTACTAACTGCTGGTCCTTCGGACCTTATTGAAAATTAAATATATGTGTCCTATTTCTTGATTACGCGGGCGAGTTTTTTGAGATCGTCGACAAAGCGACGATGTTCGAGGCGTCGGGTTTCATCATCGGGAGCTCGCAGAATGGATGACGGATGGACTGTGGCCATTACATACGGAGCGAGAGTGGATTCAATGAACTCTCCGCGCTGTTTTGTGACTCGAAATTTTGGTCCGAGTAGCGCCTGAGCCGCCGTGGCGCCGAGGGCCACAATTACCTTCGGCTTCACAACCGCGATCTCCGCCTCGAGCCAGGGGCGGCAAGCGGAGATTTCCTGAGCATTAGGTTTTTTGTGAATGCGACGTTTGCCACGCGGCTCCCACTTGAAATGTTTGACAACATTCGTGACGTAGGTGTGGGAGCGATCAATGCCGGCTTCTTCCAGCGCGGCATCGAAGAGCCGACCGGCAGGACCAACAAACGGTTTGCCCGTGAGATCCTCTTCATTGCCTGGTTGTTCCCCGACAAACATTACGATGGAGCGGCGGGCGCCTTCACCGAAAACAGTTTGCGTGCCCAGCTTCCAAAGATCGCAAGCTTTGCAATCCGCGGAAGCCTCCCGCAGAGAAGGCAGGGTCATTTTGTCAGGAAAAAATTCTTCAGCGGAACCCTGGGAAGTTTTTCGCGGCATCAGTTTTTGTACCGCAAACTGTTAGTTTGCGATTTGTAGCGGAGATGTGTGCCGATAGTTGTCGTCACGCAAACTAACAGTTTGCGTTACAACGGATTTGCCGTCGCGAACTAACAGTTTGCATACACGCAGGGTTATAAAACATGAGAGCTGTAATTTCAAAAGCCGAAATAGAATCTGAGATTATCTCTCGCTTCAGTTCTGCTTGCAGGCCGCACGAAAAAAGGCCGGCAGAGGTAATTGCCACAGGGATTTCCCAAGTCGATTCTTTTACCAGCGGCGGATTACCCCGCGGAGCCATAACGGAGATCTTTGGTCCAGCATCTTCCGGTCGCACCAGCTTTATGCTTTCTGCGCTGGCCCATGCCACCAGACAGGAAGAAGTTTGCGCCCTCGTAGATACAAACGATGGCTTCGATCCTAAATCAGCAACTGGAACTAAAATGAATTTCGAGCGACTCCTGTGGATACGTTGTGCCAACAATCTGGAGCATGCATTTAAAGCTACCGATCTGCTATTGCAAGCCGGCGGCTTCGGACTGGTGGTATTGGATCTGGGAGATGTGGCCGCGAAAGCTGCGAAACGAATTATTTCATCATGGTGGTATCGCTTCCGTCGCACGTTGGAAGCAACTCCGACTGCCCTGATGGTAATTGCGGAAGATAGTTGCGTTCGATCATGCGCAGCTTTAGCGCTCGAGCTGAAAGCAGATACTTGCCTGTGGTCGTCGAGCGAACGCTCGAAAGCCGCCCGTTCGGAAATGTTTTCGCGAAATGCTCGCAGTACTCGACAGTTGTTTCGCCCTCGCTATTCTTTAGCATCAATTTCTAACCATTCTGTTAAAGCCCCTCATGTTTCGTTACCTCATTCAAACCTCTTGAAAGGTTTATGTTTCCACGTTGAATGCCAGCGCCCTCTTTACCTGGTCCGGACAGACGATGAAGTTTTAGTCACAGCCCGCCGTATATCATGATTAGTATTTGCATCAACGGTTCGGTTGGGCGGTGCTTCAGGTTCAATTTCGGCAGTTAGGTGAACGCCAATACAGACCGAGCGCGGTAGCGCCGGATGCCAGAGTCGACTTCCTTCAATACAGCACGAAGCGAGGCGCTCGGTTCTGTGCTTATCACAAGTAGAACGTCCGCCGTCGAAACTCAGTTATCCGATCTTGACAATGTTCGCTAATATTCGCTAATCTTCGCTCTACCGGTTATTCAATCTGAAATCCCCCAAAAGAGCGATGTTAGCGGGCATTTATGGTCAACGAATTCCCTCGCAAGCGTCTCTGGCTGAGTTTGCCTACTCTTTTTCGCCGCTCGTCGAGGAGACGTCCCGGGACACGGTCGTCATTGACGTCGAAGGGTGTGCTTTACGATTTGGCTCAGCCTATGAGCTGGCCAATCAAATTGCCAAACATGCTGAATCAAAACCGCCTGGCGGAGTGGGTTCCAGGGTTAATGTCGCGCTCGCGGGAAATCCGGATGCTGCGATACACGCCGCAAAGTTCTGCAAAGGAGTCACATTTACTGCTCCGGGAGAAGAACTAACTTGTCTTGGCCATCTGCCGCTAAAAGCACTGCAATACTCTCTCGCCGGTGTTGAGGAGTCACCAGCTGAAGAGATTCTGGAAACGCTTCGTCTCTGGGGAGTGCGAAACTTTAAAGAATTTGCTGAATTGCCCGTCACGGGAGTTTCTGAACGTTTAGGACAGGAAGGTTTAAAGTTACGAGAACTTGCAGCCGGCAGAACTGATCGGCATTTAAGACTCAGACAGACGCCACCTGTTTTCAAAAGTTCCATCGATCTTGATTATCCCATCGCTCAACTCGAACCTCTCTCGTTCATATTTTCCAGGCTTCTCAATCAAATTTGCGCAAGCCTCAACGCATATGCGCTCGCCACAAATGCGGTACAGGTGGAAATGAAGCTGGAAAAAGGGCTCTCACATGAACTCAAACTGAATCTGCCTTACCCAATGCGGGATCATAAGGTCTTTCTCAAACTTTTATTGCTCGACACGGAAATGCACCCGCCACCATCAGCAATTGTGGCGATCAGTATAAATTGTGAGCCGGTCAAGCCTCGTGTGTTGCAGACGGGCCTATTTATTCCTCTAGCGCCGGAACCCGAGAAATTGGAGTTAACGCTTGCGCGACTTGGGAAACTCCTGGGGCCGGGAAACATTGGTTCGCCGGAGGTATTAGACACGCATCGGCCCGATGCTTTTAAGGTAAACAGGTTTGAGTTGAAAACGGCTAAGCGAAAAAAAAGCAAACAGCAAACAGGAAACAAAGAGCAAACAGCAAACAGCGAACAGCAATCAGCCACCGCAAATCCGCTTCTGGCATTTCGCAGGTTCCGTCCACCGTTGCGTGCGATCGTGCAATCTCAAGAAGGCTGTCCCAGGGAGATCAGCGCGTGGGGCAAAAACAAAAGTGTTTATGGAAAAGTAGTTGGCGTGGCCGGTCCATGGCGCACTTCTGGCGACTGGTGGCGTGTTGATGCGTGGGCGAGAGATGAATGGGACGTAGCGATTGAATCGACGCGATCGACAGAACCGCGAGCGTCAACACAAATTGCAGCAGGGCATACAGCTACTCGCCAACAAATGCTCTATCGCATTTACCGGGAGTTAAGTAGTGGAACTTGGTTTGTCGAAGGAGTTTATGACTAACAGAAGGTGAGAAGTGAGCAGGGAACAACTGTAAAGTCTCAGTAGCGAACCAGCGGGGGCATGCCCGCCTTCCCGACTGAGAGCCTCTTTAACTGGAAGTTGGGATTACCCACTTGAATGCCTTTCAACGAAGCGATAGGGCTCAACTGTAATCAGCTGATGGTGAGGAAGGGGGCATGCCCCCGCTGGTTGAGTAGCATTTGGAATGACCGAGCAATACATCGAACTGCACGCACGATCTGCCTTCAGTTTTCTCGAAGGCGCATCTGTTCCGGAAGAACTAATCGCGGCTGCACTTAAATTTGAGATGCCGGCGATGGCTTTGCTGGATCGCGATGGCGTATATGGAAGCCCACGTTTTCATCTGGCAGCAAAGAAGAATGGAATCAGAGCGCATATCGGCGCGGAAATCACAGTCCAAAGTCCAAAGATGGTCCAAAGTCCAACGTCCAGAGTCCAAAGTCAAAAGCTTAAAGATCGGGAAGCGGACGTTGGACATTGGACGTTGGACGTTGGACCTGCTTCATTGGACATTGGACATTGGACATTGGACATTGGACAAAAACACTCATCTCACCAAAAAGAAACGTTCTCGATTCCCGTCCTGGTTCGAAATCGGACCGGCTATCAAAATCTTTGCCGGCTAATCACGCTTATGAAGTTGCGGGTGCCCAAACATGCTAAGCCGGGCGAATGTTCGGTCACAGCTGTCGAACTCGCAGAACACGCTGAAGGATTGATCTGCTTGACGGGCGCTAATGATGGACCGCTGGCTTTCGCTCTAAACCGAGGGATCTCCGCCAGTAGTAATTTAGACCCAGGCAATGGCTCTCGAACCCGTGCACGCAAAGGCACGCGTCTAAACGATTCGACTGGTTTTCAGGAGGCGCAGAAAATTGCCGAGTGGCTGATCCGGGTGTTCGGCGAGGGGAATGTGTATGCCGAGTTGCAACGCCATTTCAATCGAGAAGAAGAATCTCGGAATCATGCCGTAATTGAAATTGCGCGGCGTATGAAATTGCCTTTGCTCGCCACGAACGGTGTTTGCCATGCCAGCCCTATCCGGCGCGAAGTCACGGACGTGTTCACTTGCATCCGAAATCATGTACGACTGGAAACCGCCGGGCAGTTACTGGCTTTAAATTCTGAGACTCACCTCAAACCTGCGACGACTATGCAGCAGGTGTTTGGTGATCTTCCGGAAGCCATTCATAACACCGTTGAGCTTTCTTCCCGCCTGGAGTTTACGCTCGAGGATCTCGGCTATCAGTTTCCGAAATATCCCGTCCCGTCGGGTGAAACTATGACGTCGTTTCTCGAGAAGCGCACAAAAGAGGGCGCGCGACTTCGTTACAACGGATTGAATGGCGCGCCCCGATACGAGCAAGCCCGGCCACAGCTTGAGCGTGAGTTGGCGCTGATCGAAAAGCTCAAACTCGAAGGCTATTTTCTAATTGTTTGGGATGTGGTGGAGTTTTGTCGTCGCGAGGGAATTCTGATTCAAGGTCGTGGTTCCGCGGCAAACAGCGCCGTCTGTTATTCCCTGGGCATAACTGCCGTGGATCCTATCGGCATGGAACTTTTGTTTGAACGCTTTCTCTCTGAAGAACGGGGCGAGTGGCCGGACATCGATCTCGACTTGCCGAGCGGCGATCAACGCGAGCGTGCGATTCAATATGTTTACCAGCGTTATGGCAAGTTGGGCGCGGCGATGACTGCGAACGTCATTACTTATCGAGGCCGATCGGCGGCACGCGAAGTAGGCAAGGCTCTGGGGTTTGATGACGAGACGCTGGAACGGCTGGCCGCGCTCGTACAAACCTGGGAATGGAAGGATCCAAAAGATACAACCGAACGCCAGTTTCGCGATGCCGGACTCGATCTGAGAAATCCACGCATTAAAAAATTCTTTCAACTTTATGGGATGGTCCAGGATCTACCGCGGCATCTGGGCCAGCATTCCGGCGGCATGGTTATTTGTCAGGGGCAACTCGATTCCGTTGTTCCGCTAGAACCGGCCGCCATGCCCGGACGCGTAGTGGTCCAGTGGGACAAAGAGGATTGCGCTGACCTGGGACTGATCAAGGTCGACTTGCTGGGTTTGGGAATGATGGCCGCGTTGGAAGAGTCGATTCAATTGATCCGCGATGTCTATGAAGAGGACGTTGATCTAGCCCACCTACCGCAGGACGACCCGGATGTCTACGAGGCTTTGCAAAAGGCGGACACGATCGGGCTGTTTCAGGTGGAAAGCCGGGCGCAAATGTCGTGTCTGCCAAGATTGCGGCCGCAAAAGTTTTACGACATTGTGGTGCAGGTGGCGATTATCCGGCCCGGTCCGATTGTCGGGAACATGGTCCATCCGTATTTGAAACGCCGGCAAGGCCGTGAACCGGTTGTCTACCCACATCCTTTGCTGGAGCCTGTGTTGAAGCGAACTCTCGGAGTGCCGTTGTTCCAGGAGCAATTACTAAAGATGGCCATGATCTGCGCAGACTTTTCCGGAGGCGAGGCGGAAGAATTGCGGCGGGCCTTTGGTTTTAAACGCTCGGAAGCGCGTATGAAGGAGGTTGAAATCAAACTACGGCGCGGGATGGACCGTAATCGAATTCCACGCAAAGCACAAGATGAGATCGTGCAGTCGATCACGTCGTTCGCGCTTTACGGTTTTCCTGAATCACACGCAGCCAGCTTTGCCTTGATTGCTTACGCCAGCGCTTATTTGAGGTGTCATTATCTGGCGGCGTTCACTGCGGCACTCCTGAACAATCAACCGATGGGGTTTTATCAACCATTTACGATTGTCAAAGATGCGCAACGTCACGGCTTGGAAGTCAGGCCGGTTGACGTGACGTGCTCAGACTGGTTGTGCACGATTGAAAGAGAAACGGGGGAAGGGGATAGGGGACGGGGGACGGGGGTCAGGGGGAACGAGCTGAAAGAAGACACGGAGACGCGGAGACACGCAGACCCGAAATGGGGGTTCTTTTTGCGGCTCGGTTTGAGGTATGTGAAAGGTCTTAGTGAACAATCCGGCAAGGGGATTGTGCGCGAGCGGCTAAAGCGTGCCTTCGACAGCATTGATGATCTACGCAACCGCGTGCGGGAATTGAGGAAAGATGAAATGAGGAAGCTGGCAGCGGTCGGCGCGTTAAATTTCATTCAGGAAGGTCCAATGTCCAAAGTCCAACGTCCAAAGTCAAAAACTAAAGAAAGTCCAATGTCCAATGTCCAACGTCCAATGTCCGAAAACAGGAGAGAGGAACAGGCATTGGACATTGGACATTGGACGTTGGACAAACAAAAGGACATTGGACGTTGGACTTTGGACAAGGGCGTAAATCGTCGTGACGCGCTATGGCAGGTTGAAAGAGTCACGCGCCCAGCGGGAGAACTTTACACGGATCTCCACGAAATGGACGGAAACTCGCCTTTAGCTCCGATGACTCGACCGGAAAGAATGGACGCGGACTTTCGTGGTACGGGACTGACGATCGGACGGCATCCGGTTGCCTATCATCGAGCTCAATTGACTAAGCTGGGCGCCTCTCGGGCAATTGATATGCAACAGATCCAAAATGGAAGCGCGATTAAAGTGGGTGGCTGGGTGATTGTCCGTCAGCGTCCCGGCACGGCAAAAGGATTTGTGTTTTTGACGATGGAAGATGAAACTGGCGTCGCAAACGTAATTATCACTCCACAACTGTTCGATAAATATCGTTTGATCCTGGTGGACCACCCGTTCCTGTTAATCTCCGGCACGATGCAGAATCAGGACAATGTTATTTCTATTAAAGCAAAGCGTGTTAAAGCGCTCTCCTTTAATGTCACAGCCGCGCCATCACATGATTTTCATTGATGGACGCACAAAGAATTTCAAATTCGGACACCACCGTATCGAGAATACAAATTGACAAATGACTGAAGCGGTATAGAATCCGGCACGCTTCTCCTGGCTTTTCAGT
>JBHENH010000097.1:0-11380 GCA_046262135.1 Pyrinomonadaceae bacterium | reverse complement strand
CGGTTTCATTATTTGAGGTGGCGTGCGTTTTGATGGCCGCGCGTAACTCGCCGATTTCCTCCTCGAGCTTGTCGAAAATGTCATCAACCCGTTGCCAGTCGAAACCTACACGAGCAGCTTTGGTTGATAGCTGATGCGCTTCCATTAGGGCCGGGGCCTTCGACGAAACGCCATCAAGTAAAGACTCGTTGCGCTCGCCCTTGCCTGAAGCTCGGCGTTCCTGCTGCTTCATCACTTCCCAATTGCGCAGAACAGTCGCCGAGTCGCGGGCGCTCGTATCGCCAAATACGTGTGGGTGGCGACGTACCATCTTTGCGTGAATCGCTTCGGTCACATCGTCCATTGTGAAATCGCCTCGCTCCTTCGCGACCTGCGCATAAAAGACGATCTGGAACAATAGATCCCCGAGTTCATCGCGGAGGGAATCAAAGTTGCCCTCGCTTGTTTCGTCAACCGCCTCAAATGCTTCATACGCTTCTTCCAAAAGCATAGGGGCCAGCGTGGAATACGTTTGTTCGCGGTCCCACGGACATCCCGCCGGCGACCGCAGTTTCGCCATCAGTTGCAATAGATCGTTAAAGTTAGCAGGCATGCGCCTAGTCTAAAGTCCACGGTCAAAAGTCCAAAGTGGAAGCGGTTGGTTTGGGGTTCATTGCGCACCAGGGGCGATCCTCACATCGAATCAGGCACCAGCCGAAACGCTGTCTTGCTAGCGCAACATGAGGATGCTACCATCGGGTTGAACACCAACTTAAAGGCGAGCGAATACGACGGAAGAGGTTTATTTGTGGCTGAGTCTGACATCGGCAGGGACACAGGCGAAGAACAGGCCAATTTCAAAGTAACGGACCGGCGACTGTTTAATTCGGACGGCACGCCGCGCGACGTGCCCGAGGCGGAGAGGCCCGAAGGAAAGTCGACCATCGCACCCATCTGGGATAATCCGGTTGACGTCCGTTCTTCGCCTGAATCCGTTTCCGGCTCCAATGCAGGTGGTGCGCACGCTACTGGCAGTGGTCCGCAGGGCGCAGCCGCAGTGCAGCAGTCCCAGGCTAACCAGGAGAGTATTCAATCTGAAGTTCCCGAGGCGGAAGAAAGTTCGTCGGTCGAATTGCCGGGTGCGGACGATCCCGCAAGCTTCGCGAGTTTCATGATGTCTATTGCATCCAACGCCGCTTCGTCACTTGGCATGATGGAACATCCCGTTACTGGTAAACGCGAGGTGGAACTTGAGCTGGGTAAACACTGGATCGACGTTTTGGGAATGCTGCAGCAAAAGACGCGTGGGAATCTCCTGCCTCAGGAGAAGCAGATTCTCGAGAGTTTACTCGCCGACCTGCGTATGCAATACGTCTCGCTAACTAACACGGCACCCCTAAAGGCTTCTCGCACTTACACCGGCCGCGATATCACAGGCGGCTAGCGACTAAAACTCTAAAGTCCAAAGTTCCACGTCGAAGGCCCGATGCAAAGCTTTCCAGGGCCAGGAAAATATTTAGAGCCGCGTCTCGAAATTAAGGTTGTGGTACCGATGTGATTTGACATTGGACACTGGACGTTGGACATTGGGCGCGATCATGAGATTGACGTTTCTTGGCACAGGAACATCTACGGGAGTTCCTTCCATCGGTTGCAGTTGTGAGACTTGTACGTCTGAAGATTCGCGCGACAAACGACTGCGAGTTTCGATCCTGATTGAACACGCGGGCCAGTCGGTACTCGTTGATACGTCGTCTGACTTCCGGCAACAAGCGCTGCGTTACGGGTTGAAACGCCTGGACGCCATTTTAATCACACATTGTCACGCCGATCACATCTTTGGGCTCGACGATATCCGCCCGCTCAATTTCCGCCATGGCGGTTTGGGCGTATATGCGAATGAGCGCGCCTGGATCGATATTCGACGGATCTTCAAATATATCTTCGAGCCTTCTCATTTTGGTGGTGGCTTGCCGCAAGTAGTTCCGCACGTAGTCGTTGCCAGCGCACCGTTTTGTCTTCACAAAGATTTCCAGATTACTCCTCTTGAAGTGATCCACGGCCGGCTGCCCGTGATGGCCTACCGGTTCAATGATTTCGCGTATGCGACGGACCTTAGTGAGATTCCGCCACAGACAATGGATGCGTTACGCGAACTCGATGTGCTGGTGCTTGATTGTCTCCGTTTTAAGCAACATCCCACGCATCTTTGGCTGGATAAGGCGCTGGAGTATGTAGACAAGATCAAACCGAGAAGAGCTTACTTCACGCACATCGCGCACGACGTGAAGCACGCGCGCGATTCGGCGCGGCTACCTGACGGCATCGAATGGGCCTATGACGGATTGACGGTGAGTAATGAATAGCGAGAACGTAAGCGGCTCAGCCACTGAGGAATCTGATTTTCAATTTTTCATTTGTCATTTTTATTGAAGACGCGCGGCGAGTGAAGATGATTGACGATAAACGAATATGCGATGAACGATGTCATGAAGATGATGAGGAATGATACTAGGAAAGTAACGAGTAATGCGTATGGAATGACGACTGTTGAATGACAGCGTAAGGAGATTTCTTCGGTTTAAATGAAAAATGGAAAATGTAAAATGATCAATGAAAAATCAGTTCCATCACCGATCACCGGCTACTGACCGCAACCCTCCTTATGCGACTCTTCCATGGAACTGACAACGCTGAGATTCAGCGTCCCACAGTGCTCACGTTGGGGGTGTTTGACGGTTTGCACCTCGGCCACCAGTTGATAATGAGAACTGTCGTTGACAGAGCGCGTGAAACAGGCGCGATTTCCACAGCCATCACTTTTGATCCACATCCTCGTGCCGTACTGCACCCGGAATCTGCTCCCCCTCTTTTGCAAACCCTGGATCAAAAGGTAGAGGGACTTGGTGTGCTCGGCATCGAACAAACTATCGTCATACCGTTCACCAGGGAATTTTCAAAAGTCAGCGCTGAGGACTTCCTGCGCCAGGTTGTAATGGAGCGCCTACACGCGAAGGAAGTTTACCTCGGACGCGGATTTGCTTTTGGTCATGAGCGTGAAGGAAATATCGAACTGCTGCGGCGTGTCAGTCAGGACCTGGGATTCTTTGCGGATGAAGTGCCTGAGGTGCGGTTCCGAAACCAGAGAGTGAGCTCCAGCAAAATCAGGCAATTGCTCTCAGAGGGTAGAGTAAACCTGGCGCGACGACTTTTAGGCCGTCCTTATGGGGTCGAAGGCGCGGTCGAGCGGGGCTCAGAACGCGGCCACGTTCTGGGCTTTCCTACGGCCAACTTACATCCAAAGAATCGCGTAATACCCAAGAACGGCGTTTACGTGACCGGGACGTTAGTCGATGGCAAGTGGCGGCGGAGCGTAACAAATGTCGGTGTAAGGCCCACTTTTGCGGCAAACACGGAACCAACCATCGAGACGTTCGTAATGGATTGGGAGGGCGACCTGTACGGCGACGTAGTCCGCGTTCGCTTTCTGCATCGTTTGCGGCCGGAGCATAAGTTTGCGTCTATAGATGACTTGAAGACGCAAATCACGAAGGACGTGGCCCGTGCGCGAAGTTTTTTTGAGCGACAAGGGACCAGAAACATGCTTTCGCTACTTTAAATAGCTAGAATGCTTATGGAGGGGCAATACGCCGGGAATGCCGCCCAGAACATTTAGCCAACGGAAGTTATGAATAAGAACCAGGCATTAGTTCCAGTATCGGGTCAGTCGTTTTCAACCAATCGTGTTGGAAATGGCGGTGACGGCACGACACCAGGATCTTTCTCAAGGAACATCCCGCCGCCGTCGCCCCTGACGGACGAAGTCGTCAATGCAATTCTCAAAGGCCGGGGCCTCCGGGGTTGGTTGCGGCTGGGAAAAGTAGCACGCGTCCTCGGATTGTTTTCACTGTATTTGTTTCTCGATACTTACGATATCCGTGCGACTTTCAAACGCCGGATGGCGGAGCGGGTTCGCGAAACGACGAAGAATGCAACCTGGACCAAACGCGTAAAGGCGGCTTACCTCATCTCCGCCACGTTCATCGTAGACAAATTAATTCGCTTCACCAGATTGCTGATCTTTCGTGGGGGCGAAGGTTCAATCAATAAAGAAGCGCGTCTCGCAAAACAGGCTGCGTGGTTGCGTGGTAGTTTAATCGCGCTGGGACCCACCTTCATTAAGATTGGTCAGGCACTTGGTACGCGCGCCGATCTGTTGCCACTCGCTTATGTAAAAGAATTGTCGACGTTGCAAGATCAGGTTCCTGCTTTCCCCACAGCCGAAGCGTATAGGCGGATCGAATCTGAACTCGGAAAGAGTTTGTTGGAGTGCTATGCGGAGATTGATAGCGAACCTATCGCATCGGCTTCGTTGGGCCAGGTCTACCGTGCTCGTTTGTTGTCGGGCGAAGAAGTAGCAGTCAAAGTTCAGCGCCCCGATCTTGAGCGCATTATTAGCTTCGACGTCGCGATCCTTTATCGATTAATAAAATTGACGAACCGGTTGTTTCCGAAGGTCAACGATAACGCCGACTGGGAAGGAATGCTTCGTGAATTCCACACGACCATCTTCGAAGAGATGGACTACGTAAAGGAAGGACGAAATGCAGATCGCTTCCGTTATAACTTCCGCACCTGGCGAGCGATCCGCGTACCGAAGATCTACTGGTCACATACGAGCCCGAAGGTTCTGACGCTCGAGTTCATTCGAGGCGCAAAGGTTGTCGATGTAGAAGGATTGCGTGCGCGCCGTATTTCCGCAGTCAAGGTCAATCGATTGCTCGTCCGCACATATTTGAAGCAGCTTCTTGAGGACGGCTTCTTCCATGCGGACCCGCATCCCGGTAACCTGCTTGTAATGGATTCGGGCCATCTGGCCTTTTTCGATTTTGGCATGGTCGGCCGTATCGGACCGCGGTTGCAGGCACAGATGATTGAAGCCTTTTTTCATGTGGTCGAAAGGAATGTTCAAGGCCTGGGTCAGGACATCATTGAGCTCGATTTCCTAAAACCCGGGGTCGAGCCGGAAACGGTGCGCCCAGTTGTTGAAAGACTTTTCAAGGTGTATTTGAATCTCAAATTAGGCGAGGTCAAGTTCAAAGAACTTACCTACGACCTTGCGGAGGTTGTCTACGAATATCCATTCCGCCTTCCGGCAAACTTCACTTACATCATGCGAGCCTTGATGACGCTGGAGGGCATCGGCATCGCTACGGATCCAGAATTCAGCTTCTTCGAAACAGCGAAACCTTATGCGAGGGACTTCATGTTGCGCCGTGAGGGGCGGGTGTTCGGCAGGCTAATTTTCGACAAAATCATTGGCCGGGAGAACGGGGAGAGCCGGATCGAATGGTCGCGCGTTTGGAAGCTAACGAAGATGGCGGCAAAGATGTATCTGGATCAGTAACCACCGGCTTAAGGTCATCCCTGATTGTTCCACTCACATAGTTACCGGGAGCGCGGGCGCCCACGTCCGCAACGCGCGAGTCGCGCGAACTTCATTTCCATCAAATTGATTTTATCGACATGACTTGACTGCGCGGGCGCGAAGGCCCGCGCTTCCAGGGATCCGCTTAGAGCTGATTCGAGTCGTCTGCCGTATGCCGAGTTGCAAATCTGAATGACGCGGCCGCAGCAACCACAATCACGATTGTTCCGAACAAACGAATAGCGCCGCCGATCTGCTTAGTTGAATCCAGTAAACCCAAATAACCCAGCATGTAGTTCCAATCATGCATTGACCCTTCGCCGCCGAGCAGCGGCAATTGCAACGCCACCGCGTCTCCCGCGTAGACCGAAACATTCAAAATGCTTTCGCCCACTCAAAACAGGACCAGCGCAGCCGAATAGAATTCTCGTCGATAACCGAATAGCCGACAAAGAGTGCCGGCATAATCACCTGAAACAGCGAGCCGCCAGCAATCATCATGAATTCGCCAAGTGGCCGGAAGAACAGATGCCCGGCTTCGTGAATAAGCAGGTTCACTCCATCTATCAAATGCCACTGGTAAGGATCGTAAGCGCCCCAAAAGAAATACAGGCTCGCCACCACAGCAACGATTAGTCTCGGTATACTTTTTTCCACGCGTTAGGCGACACCCTGCGCTCACCCCTCACTTGGACCTTCTCAGTCTCCGCCTTACCTGTCTGCAGGATATTCGCGAGTCACCTGCCACTGATCGCATTGAAGAACAAGGGATAGGTCGCACGTGACTGACCACGGTATTGGGGCCGGAACCCAAACAGAATCACCCGACCCTTCCCAACTGACACTTCTACGAGTGCCGGTTTGCCTTTCAGCCGCTGACCGCCTAATAGCCACCCTGACAGCAGTGGGTTTCCGTCGAGAGGATATCGGGCGACCACACGCACGTTAGCTGTGCTTACGGCGCCCAAGCTATTTCCGGTTGCGACAACCTCAAAAATCGGTGAGTCTTCAACCCAGGCCACGGATTCTTTCGGCATTCCCTTGGCAAGGTCGTGTGAGCTATCCAGCTCAATGCGCAAAATAGATCCAGGCACAAAGAAATCGCTTTCAGGAACGTCCGCGACTACGTCGCGCAAAGGGAGTTTAAATTGTTCAATCGCAAAGTCTGAGGCCCGATTCAAACACACCAGCGTACCGCCTTGCTCGATAAAATCACGCAACGCTTTCACACCCTCTGAACCCAGCCCGCCGGTATATTCGACGGGCATTGCACCTTTCCGGTAACCGTTGAGGACTGCGGCAGCAGACTGATCGGGAATGATGATGGTGTCGTACCTGGCGTGAAGATTACCTGCGCGAGCGTCCTTGTCCTCGAGCGATGTGTATTGAGGTGACTGCGGAATCCGCTCCTGCAGTAGCCAGCGGGTCCATCCCTCATCCATGGCGGGGACATGCGATTTATAGATCGCGTAGCTAACGGGTTTAGTACCTGGCGGTTTACGCAATTGGTCTACTTCTTCAACGCGCATTTTTCGGAATTCGCGACGAAAACCATAGACCGGTCTTACATCAACGCCCATCAAGAGCGCCAAACTGTGCGCCGTGACATCGTAGGGGGCAACCGGTTTCCCACCAGCGTCGCGCAAATCGGGATAGTTTTGACGTTCGAGAAGTGCTTTAGCAAAGGCGCCATAAGGCTGGTCCAGCTTAACGACAGCTAAACTTTGCGGAACTTCAAATCCCGGCACCACGCCCTCATCAACTTCCACACCTGCATACTTCAGAGTTTGCACCAACCTTTTCGCGCTTTCATATTGCTCTCGGCTGACCGGCGATACTAAGATTTCGAAACCTTTTAACTCCTTTTCTGTTCTGGGTCGCACGGCATCTTTACCGATGTCATAAAACCTGCTTAGCCATGCCTCGCGATTGTCAGAAGCATGTCGCAGCAGCAGAAATGCTGCCGCGGTCATATACGTTGTGATATCCCCAAGGCGCCATTCTCCGCCGCCCCAGACTGGTCCAAAGTTCGTCGACTCTTTTTGCGGATTGTAACGTTCTCCCGGTCTTAGCTCGTTGAACTTGACGCTGATGGGCGTGGCGATTTTGCACGATGCAGTTTCGGAAAGAATTCGAACGCCGCCGTGATAATGCGAGTACGCGCGAGAGGGCGACCACGCGTCATAGGTTGAATTGTTGGTTATGCCTTTGAAACCCTGAGCGCGCATCTCTCGCGCCATAAAGTGACCGAGCTCTGTGTAACCTTCGATGATTTGCTTAGGCACGTTTGGCTCAACAGGTGGCATGTACGGCGGCACAAATAGACGCGACCCGAACGAGCCCTGTTGATGGATGTCATGGACTATTTGTGGATGCCAGACATTATGAATCTTGGCTACGGTAATCTTCGTCTCAACTTGCGTGAAGGCGTACCAGTCACGATTGTTATCGTGGCCCACATACTTGTGATAAAGCTCTGGTGGATTGGTCCCCTCGTACGGTGTTCCAAGCGTTTTGTCGTACCAATTCTTTACGATATCTACACCATCCGGATTCAAAGAGGGGACTATCAGAACGATCGTGTTACTTAGGATACTTTTAATCTCCGGTTCATTCGATGACGCAAGGCGGTGAGCAATGAGCATACTCGAAAGATACGATCCGACCTCCGTCGAATGGATCCCACAAGTAATCAAAACGATCGTCTTTCCACGCTTGATCAGTGCGCGAGCTTTTTGCGTAGCGTTACGACCGAGTTTGCGCGGGTCTGCGAGCTGTGCCTGGATTCTCCTGTATTCATCCAGATGAGCAAGATTCTCCGGCGCGCTTATGGTTGCCATCACAAACGGTTTATCCATTGTCGATTTGCCAAGCGCTTCAAACTTTACGCGGTCGCTGGCCTTCGAGAGCGCATTGAAGTACTTAAGTACCTGGTTCCAGGTGGCCAGCTTCCGATCGTCGCCAGGAACGAAACCAAGCACATCTTCAGGCGCCGGAACGCGTAGTCGTTGAGCAATATCAATACGTCGATAGATGTGGCCACTTGTCGAAGCCAACGATAAAGAAGTTGACAGGAATGCGAGGATGAGTAGTAAAGGCAGATGTCGTCGGCGCATGTAATTAGAGGTTACCGGAGTTAACTCGACAGAAAACACGCGCAGTGTAGTCCAAACAGCAAAGGTTGTTAAGGAGCGCATTCCTACCTGTAAGCTAAAACAATTAAGTCAGGAATCGCAGGCAACTCACTCATTCGCTTCTGGCTCAAACATTCGGACCACTGGGCTTGGCCCTAAAACTGACTTGCCCAAGCGGAGTCAGCCCGTGTAAAGTAACCACGATCTACCCCCCCCGCTCCCCGTTGTACAAACTGAATCGGAGGTCACTTCGGATGTCTTCTGAAAGCATTCCTGCGAATGAGTACCCGGACCGAGTCGGTTTTAAACCAGACAACCCCTACCTTGAGAACTTCCGTCCGTACATACCCGCGGGTGTGACACTGCGCGAGCTGACGCCTCTTCCACTGATCGTCGGAACACTACTCGGCGTCGTCTTTGGAGCCTCGTCGCTTTACCTGGTATTGAAGGTGGGTTTGACCGTGAGCGCTTCAATCCCGGTAGCAGTGATCTCGATCACGTTGTTTCGGGTCTTCTCGAAATTGGGGCTGCGCGACGCAACGATTCTCGAGCACAACATTGTGCAGACGGCAGGTTCAGCCGGTGAGTCGATCGCTTTCGGCTTGGGCGTTACGATGCCTGCCATCCTTATTCTCGGCTTCGATCTGGAGTTTACTCGAGTGATGCTGGTTGCAGTTCTCGGGGGACTGCTGGGAATTCTGATGATGATTCCGCTGCGCCGCGCCCTGATCGTGGCCCAGCATGGTTACTTAAAGTATCCCGAAGGTACAGCGTGCGCCGAGGTACTAAAGGCAGCAGCGTCGGACGAGTCCAGGGCCGCCGCACACACCGGCGAAAAAGCCGCCATCAAGGACGAGGCGGAGAGCGGCGGTAAGATTATTCTCGCGGGTTTCGGAATCGGCTTTCTTTACTATGGCCTGATGTCGATCTTCAAGACGTGGAAAGAATATCCGGCCAAGGTTTTTGGAAGACCCTTCGAAGCTGCGTCGATCTCAATTGAAAACAATCCCGCCTTGCTGGGTGTCGGTTACATCATTGGACCACGCATCGCTTCGATCATGTTTGCGGGCGGCGTACTCTCGTATCTAATGCTTATTCCGGCGATTAAATATTTTGGTGGTGGTTGGATGACTCCACTAGCCCCGGAAACAACCAACCTTATTAAGGACATGAGCGTTACGCAGATTCAGAGGGGTTACATTCTTTACATCGGTGCTGGTGCGGTAGCCGCCGGAGGAATAATCAGTTTGGTTCGTTCGCTGCCGGTTATTTGGAGTGGACTGAAGGGTGGCCTTGCAGATCTGCGGGGCAGCAAAGCCGAGGCCGCAAATGCTCCGCGTATAGATCAGGACCTCTCGATGAAGTTCGTGCTCGGCGGAATTATCGTGCTGCTGGCGTTAATTATGATCGCTCCCCAATTGAATTTGCAGGGAAACATTCTAGGGGCGCTGCTGATCGTTGCATTTGGTTTTCTGTTTGTAACTGTCTCCTCGCGTTTGACAGGTGAGGTGGGCTCCTCGTCAAACCCGATCTCGGGCATGACGGTAGCTACCTTACTATTAACGTGCCTGGTGTTCCTGATAATTGGTTGGACTGCTCCACCTTACTTCGTTACAGCCCTCTCAATAGGCGGTATCGTCTGCATCTCCGCGTCAAACGGTGGTACTACTTCACAGGATCTGAAGACTGGATTTCTCGTTGGCGCCACGCCCAAGTACCAACAGATCGCGATTTTGGTTGGAGCATTGGTGTCGGCTTTGGCGCTGGGACCGATACTACTGGCCATGAATCAGGCAGGCACGATTTACGTTCCGGTGGCCACGACGCAGGATTTCAAATTTCCGCCCGGCTTCCGATTTACTCCTGACCAATATGTAATGAGTGGGAGCCAGCCGAAGCGTGAGAGCCTTCAGGGAGGACAGGCGAGCTCAGACACAACGGCCTACAATATCGTTCACAAGACAACTACCGACCATGGTCCCGCGGGCCGTTACCTGGTGAACGACCAGGGAGTTCCGGTGTATCTAGCGGATCCGGGGATAAACGGCATTTATGACAAGCAGGCTGATGGTTCCAGTGTTCCTAAATTTACTGCACCAAAAGCCACTTTGATGTCCTACATCATCAAAGGCATTCTTAGCAGAGAACTGCCATGGGGACTTGTGCTGCTGGGAGTAATGATTGCGATTGTCCTCGAGTTGAGCGGCATTCCTTCCCTCGCTTTTGCCGTCGGAGTTTATCTGCCGATATCTACGTCCGCGCCGATCTTCGTAGGTGGCGTGGTGCGATCTCTGGTTGATAAATATCTGCGGCGAAAGCCTGAACATCAGAATCTGACGGAAGCGCAAATGGTCGCCGAAACAGACAAGAGCCCGGGTGTATTGCTCGCATCGGGGTACATCGCCGGGGGAACGCTGGCGGGTGTTGTTTATGCCTTCATGAATTTGCGTGAGGGTATAGTGAACAAGTTGAAAGTCTTTGAAGAGTGGGCGACCCACAGCAATCCATTCTTCGAAGGTGGCAATGCGAATCTGCTGGGATTATTGCCGTTTCTTGTTTTGACCGTATTGCTTTATCTTGTGGGCCGGGAGTTAGTATTAAAGCCTCGGGACGGTTAGGGCATCCTTAAGCCGTTCATGAGACACTAAGACTTGAGAAGTGTTCCAGCAGTGGGTACTCTCTCTTACAGGCTTTACCGATGAGGCGCGCCGAAGTTTATGCGCGCCTCAAATTTCGTAATCAAGGACCTAACCGATGATGTTACCTATTAAACTCTTAGTAAGACGCGGAATCCCGTTGGCGGGCATCGCCGTTCTGATCTTGTCGCTCGCACCCGTAA
>JBHENH010000096.1:11089-11427 GCA_046262135.1 Pyrinomonadaceae bacterium | reverse complement strand
GGATAAAGGCATGGTGGCCCAGGTGGACGACTCTCGGGCACGCGTTTTCCTGGCTGGAGGTCAATTCACCAAAGCCGAATCGCTGGCGCGTTATTCGGTACGCACACTTGAAGATGGTGATGAACTTTCCCTCCTTGCGGAAGCATTAACAACCCATGGGACGGCATTCGCTCGATTGGGTAACTTTTCCAAAGCCCGCACCACGCTGGAAAGAGCAATCCGAACTGCTCACACCGCGGGCGATCCAGAGAGCGGTGGAGTCGCAGCACTTACGCTGGTTGAAGAATTGGGCAAACATCTCTCCTTAGCCGAGCTGGTTACGTATTATCGGCTCGCGG
>JBHENH010000096.1:7583-11079 GCA_046262135.1 Pyrinomonadaceae bacterium | reverse complement strand
CCTATGAGGCGATCCGCTTCGCCGAGGCCGGCAACCGCGTCCGCCATGCGCCTGAGGGTGAGGCGTCCGCCGCCGAGGCGGCGACGGCGACGGCGCTCTACCCATTCCAGAAAATGGGTATGTGACCGCAGCGGGTGGCGTGAGAGACCTTTCAAGTAACATTTCACTGGAACAGCAAGTGCTGAATTTTGAGGGTGAGTTGATTAAGCGTGCCCTCGACAGCTCGGACGGTAGCGTCACTCGGGCCGCGCGCGGATTAGGTATTAGTCACCAGGGCCTTGCCTTCATCCTGAATGGGCGGCAGAAGAATTTGCTGACGGCGCGGAAGCCCGTAAAGCGCCGTCGTCGGAGCATTATTCGCTATCATTAAAGTATAGCCTTCTGCCGTTAAGACCAACGTATTCGATTCGTTTCCCGCAGCCGCACACCTGCCTCGCGCAACGTCGGAAATCCGTTTGTGATCTAATCCTGTCTTCAATATCATTAGTCTGCTCGTTCCGCCTACAATTACCGATGAATTTTATAAAGACTGCTTCAATCGTAGTTGTTTTAATGGCTCTTGCTGCGTCCGGATTTGCGCAGCGCTCTCGCAGAGGTCGCGCGAACCGCGCGGTTCAGCCAAAACCTGCTCCCACAGCCCCCAATCAACCAGTTAGCGCTTCATCTGCGGTACCGGCAGCGGGCCCGATTTTGTTAGCTATAGTCAACGAACAGAATGTTACTACTGCTCATATCGAGCCCAAGGCGAGACAGGAAGCAGAGACTCTTGAATCCAGGATAGACGAAGCTCGCAAGAAGATCCTGGAACTGCAAATCAATACGTTGTTACTTGAAGCCGAGGCTCGTAGGCGAAAGTTGACCGCCCAACAGTTATACGACCTTGAAGTCGCCAGAAAGATCGCCGAACCGCCGGCTGCTGAAGTCAGTAAGTTCATTGAGGATAATCGCGATCAAATCGATGAAACTGATTCCGCCAGGATGCGGCAACAAGTTATCGCGTTTTTGCGTAGCGAGCGCGAAGCGAGCTTATCTGAAGCATTCGTAAAGCGTTTGCGTGCATCGCATGCAGTAGCGATAACTACCAACCAAAATCTTTCTACAGTTGCACCGTCGACGGTGCTAGCCACTATAGACAGTAAACCCATCGTTGCGGCGACGCTAAATGAACGCCTCAAGCCAATAGTCTACAAGCTGCGACTCGAAACTTACTTAACCGTGCAGCCTGCGCTGGATCTGACAATCAACGATCTGTTGTTACTCGCGGAAGCGACCCGGCGCAACGTTCCCCCCGAAGAGATTGTTCGGAAGGAAATAAGTGAAAAAATCCGCCAGCCAACCGAGGCGGACATCTCCAAATTTTATTCTGAGAATAAGAGCCGCCTCAACGGTGTCCTGGAGTCTCTTCGCAACCAGGTTGCGGATTATTTGCAAACTCAGGATCGGCAACGATTGGAACGCGCACTTTCAGATAGCCTGCGGAAGGGGGCTAATATCCAGCTCATGATTTCTGAGCCGGAGCCGCCAGTCCAAACCATCAGCATCGATGATGACCCAGCGCGCGGCGATGCAAATGCACCTGTTACCATCGTAGAGTTTACGGATTTCCAATGCTCCGCATGTGCCGCCATGAACCCTGTGATTGACGACGTCCTGAAGAGTTATGGGAATAAGGTGAGATTAGTGGTTCGGGATTTTCCGCTCTTGCAGCACACTAATGCTCGCAAGGCGGCTGAGGCGGCAAACGCCGCGCATGCGCAGGGGAAGTTCTTCGAATATGTCGCACTGCTTTTTCAACGACAGAATGCGCTCGACACTCCATCACTTAAAAAGTATGCGAGCGAGCTTGGCCTGGATCGAGCGCGTTTCGATGCCGCACTGGACAGTGGGAAATATGCTGCTGAGGTAAAGCATGACATCGACGACGGGCAGATGTATGGCGTTGAAAGTACCCCGACCATTTTTGTGAATGGGATGGCCTTGCGAGCGCTGAGCTCCGAAGCGTTACGAGCCGCTATTGACCGTGGCCTGACTGCAACAAGTCCCAGGGTCTCCGTAAAATAGATCGCCCCGGTCTGCGCCCTTTTAGGCGAACACTTTTTATAATCTGCTTCGTGCCACAAGATTAGGTGCGGTCCCGCATTCTCCTTCTCTTTCTTTGACTTCTCAGTCCTTCGATTAAAGACCGCGGCGGGCCAAGCGGCTTGAACGTCGGTTGTCACACAAACGCTACAGCCTGTGGCATCAAGTTCTAGTACAATCAGCCTCAGATAAATCGGAAAAAGGAACTCAATCGAATGGTTTCGCTAAAAACCGAACGCCTTAAACGATACAAAGACGTGGCCATGCTGCTGGTCAAATATGGGCGTTCAGACCTGGTTAAGCAGGCCGGACTGGAAGAGGACCTCGAACTCGACGAAACAGCACTGGCGGCTACGGCTCCCGAGGCTTTGGAGCTGGCGAATGATCTTGAGAAGCTCGGTCCCACCTTTATCAAACTGGGGCAGTTGCTCTCGACGCGTGCCGATCTACTGCCCGCTCCTTACCTTGAAGCACTTTCGCGTTTGCAAGATCAAATCGAGCCATTCCCTTACGAAGAAGTCGACAAAATAGTATCCGGCGAAATCGGAGTCAGAATTTCAAAAGCGTTTGCCGACTTTGATCCCGAGCCGTTGGCCGCCGCATCGCTGGCGCAGGTCCACCTCGCGCACATGCGCGATGGGCGTTCCGTTGTAGTGAAAGTTCAACGTCCAAACATCCGGGAACAAATTGTCGACGATCTGGAAGCGTTGGGCGAGATCGCGCATTTTATGGATGCCCACACGGAACTCGGAAAGCGCTACGATATTGCTTGACGGTTTTCTCCATGCGGATCCGCATCCTGGGAACGTTTTTCTGACTGATGATGATCAAATCGCACTGGTGGATCTCGGAATGGTGGCGCGCTTGCTGCCTGGCTTCCGCGATAACGTACTCCGCCTTTTGCTGGCAATAGCGGAGGGACGTGGTGAAGAAGCGGCTGAGGTCACCATTCGGATGGGTGAGCCCAAGCCACGTTTCGATAAGCCCGAATTCACGAGAAGAGTTGCCGAACTGGTCGCTGAGCATTCCGATGCAAACCTCAGCAGGCTCAACTCCGGCCAGGTAGTGCTGGAGATCACAAAAATTTCTGCGGACAGTTGGTTTAGGCTTCCATCGGAGTTTACGATGGTCGCAAAAGCCCTCCTAAATCTCGATCGGGTGGTTTTTACTCTCGATCCTACGTTTGAACCCAGCACCATCATTCGCCAACGCGCCACGGAGATTCTTCAACGTAACCTGATGCAAAGCATCGCGCCGGGGAACCTCATAGGAGGCGTCGTGGAAATCAAAGAGTTTGTTGAAAAATTGCCGGGACGAGTCAATAAGATTCTGGATACTATTGGTAACAATGAATTAAAAATCGATGTGGATACTATAGACGAAAAGGCGGTGGTGGAAGGACTTCAGAAAGTCGCAA
>JBHENH010000096.1:359-7573 GCA_046262135.1 Pyrinomonadaceae bacterium | reverse complement strand
TGGTTTTCCTATGATCTTTTTTATGCTGGCGGCAATTGCCGGATTTGGACTGGTTATAACGATCGTGATGACAGATGTAAAGGCGCGCAAAAAGCCGGATAGTTGATGTTGGAAAGTTCTTAATGCCTGGCTTTTGGCGAACGGGGAACTTCACGTCGTTGCCAGATAATTAGATCCCTCAGTGCCTGTTCTTCCTCGGATGTTAAGAAGGAGAATAAGACCCCAAAACCGATGCCTATCTGGTAAGACGTCACTTCCCCACGCAATTTCAGCCATAACTCAGATGGCAATCTGATTTCAATTCCGACAATTTCACCGACATCGACTCGCCCTGCTGTATTTACGAAACACCCACCCAGGCTCAGGTCTTCAATCCGACCCTCGTGAGTACCCGACACGCCATCCCACCTCGCGGGCAGATTTAGGGAAACTCGTTCCTCGATGCGTCTGTTCTTGACCATTCGCTTTAACTAAGAGCTTGAACTCTACCCACGCAAACAGAATCGCTCGCGCCGTCTCGTGATGCAAATTGCATTGTTATACCTTAACTTAACAGCGCAGCGATAACTTTTTATCATGGTTTGCTTAGGCCAACCTGCTGGCGAAAAAAACTGGGACGCGAAGTCGGTTGCGTGTCCGGTAATCCGATTATCCTCACGCGATCTGCCCGTAAAAGATCTTCGTGTCATATTCGAACGCGACTGTTCCGTTACTCTGGTTAACATCAAATATCTCCTGAAGCTTTGAAATCATCGGTTCAAAATCACGATGACCCGGCTCAGGTGTGTACGACGCCGAGGACAATCGTCCTTTGAGAGAGGCAAAATCAAAATTTTGAACGTTTTCAAGGCTTTTCAATTTGAATTGTGCCGGTGAGAAAAACCGCTCAATTTCGCCAGGCACGTTCTCATGCCGAACCACCTTGTAATCGGTTCCGTATTCAAGCAGAAGATCCTCATAGTCCCGCAAAAATGGGGTCGAATCCAATCGGCGTTCATTCCAGATAAGTACGACCCAACCTTGCGGTTTTAGAATCCGAGCGAATTCCTGCCTGGCTTTCTCACGGTCAAACCAATGGAAGGCTTGCGCAGCAGTAATGAAATTCACGCTGCTTTGATCCAGCGTTGTGGCCTCAGCCTTACCGTCCATGCTCACAAATCTGGAATACTGCTTCAAAAGACGTTCGGCCGCTTGTCGCATTGGCGTATTTGGCTCGACGCCAAACACACGATTTCCCATTCGCAAAAACATCTCAGATAGGATCCCGGTTCCGGATCCTACATCGGCGATGATTGAGTCTTCATTCAACGCACAATCCTTCTTAAGTACATCCAATAACGCCTCGGGGTATGTTGGACGATATTTGGCGTAATTCTCGACGCGAGTTGAAAAACGACTGAATGTATCCGTCATGGATTTTGATGGCCGAATGTTGATAAATAAGGCTCGAGAAAACTAGGGGGACATTCCTCTAACGGAATAACCATATCGGCCGGTAGATTATTTGCGCAGTATCAGTGTTGTTTCCGGCGATGTTGCGCTGGACGGATAAAACTTTATAAATACTCGATGCGCCAGTAGTAGAAGCAAAATAAACGCAAATGTAAGGGGAAGCCGCGTATCCGACTTTACAAGGAGCCAGAAGTGGAGCGCGCCGGCGATTCCGGCCAGGTAAATGAGTTGGTGCAGTCTGTGCCAGCGCTTTCCACCCAAACGCCTGACCATCTTGTTTGTTGAGGTTACCGCGAGCGGTAACATCAGAAAGAAAGCCACCATTCCTACAGCAATGAACGGTCGCATCACAATGTCGCCCGGGACACTTTTAAGATTAAAGAAGCGATCAAACCAGATGTACGTCAAAAGATGGAGAGATCCATAGAAAAAAGCGAAGAGGCCCAGCATGCGGCGAAACTTGACGAGCCAATTTAACCCCGTAGTTCGACGGATTGGAGTGACGGCTAGAGTAATCGACAGGAAAATCAATGCCAGCATGCCCGTCGTACGAGTGGCGAACTCCAACGGATTCGCGCCAACGCGCTTGTGGTAAACATCCCATAGCAACAAGGTAAGAGGCACCAACGCATTGATGAAAAGAAGCAGCTTGGAGAATCGGGTGTCTTTCATCTGATGAATTGGTCTTTGGCCTTGGGTCTTTGGTCTTCGTATTTTTGGACTTCGTATTTGACGAAGACCAAAATCCAAAGACCCGAGACCAAAGCGAAATCAACCGAAAAAAGGGAAGCTAAAAATATCTCCGCAAATCCATCCCCTGGTAGAGATGCGCGACCTGTTCGGCATACCCGTTGAAAAGAAGGGTTTTGCGCGAGGTGAAGCTCGACTCGCCAATGCGGTGTTCCCTTGCCTGACTCCACCTTGGATGCGCAACGTTCGGGTTCACATTCGAGTAAAAGCCGTACTCATTTGGCGCCTGGATATTCCACGTCGTGGGAGGTTCGCCCGCAACCAGGGTGATCTTTACAATCGATTTAATACTCTTGAATCCATACTTCCACGGCACCACCAAACGGATGGGAGGACCGTCTGGAGGCGGCAGAGTTGCGCCGTACAGGCCTGTGGCCAGAATTGCGAGGGGATGCATGGCCTCATCGAGACGAAGGCCCTCGACGTAAGGCCAGTCGAGAACGGCCGTGGTCTGATTAGGCATACGTTTTGGATCGTACAGCGTCTGGAAGGCGACATATTTCGCCTGGGAAGTGGGCTCAACCTTCTCAAGAAGCGTGGACAAAGGGAATCCGATCCAGGGGATTACCATCGACCATCCTTCAACGCACCGTAAGCGGTAGATGCGCTCCTCTTGTGGAAACTTCATCAGGCCATCTATATCAAAAGTTGCGGGCTTATTTACAAGGCCACCTACAGTAACCGTCCAGGGTTTCGTTATGAAGCCTTGCGACTCAAACGCGACAGACCGCTTGTCAGTCGAAAACTCGTAAAAATTGTTGTAGTTGTAGATGTCTTCCAGCGGCGTGAGTTTCTCATTTACGGTAAAACCCCGCCCAACTCGATCCTCAGAAGAGGCGGTCGCAACCGTTGATATTTGCTCGCCCTTGGGCGCGTCAGTGGGCGGGGGATTAAGTTTGCGGTAAAGAAGTCCGGTAGCGGCCGTGGTTGCAACCAGGCTGACCCCTCGAATGAAGTTACGTCGATTCAGGTAGGCGCTTTTGTCAGTGATTTCACTCGACTTTATTTCGTCGGAGGCTTTAATAAGCATGATTCAGACAGCTGGCCGTTTGTGACTCCTGTTCTGGCTACTTTGCGCGATATTACCTAATCCTACATTTTCGACTTGGGGGACGTTACATTTGATGATCCGATCACCGCTCCTACACGCAAATTCGTGCGTGACCTACCGCATTAAAGAACCGGGCGCGATAGCGCCGGATGTGAGAGTCAACCGCATATCAACCACCTGCTAGTCCAGCATTTACTAAAAACAAACAGTGCGTGGGGTAGCAGTGACGTTGACTCTCGCATCCCTCGCTACCGCGCCCGGTCTGTAACGTCTCGCTATCAAGTTGAATGTAGACTCCCTCACCATCACTCGTAAACCGCGTGAATATATTGCTCCCCGCCAAATGCGCAACAACTCGTTACAAGCCTTGAGTTCATCGATTCTAACGTAATAGTATCGCCCGCCCTAACATCTGCTTTGATTTCAAAAGACTTAACAAGGACCGCCTGGTGGCAGAACCTTTAGAACCCCAACCTATCGTAGGACGCGAGGCGCCTGGGATAGATCAGCTAACTAAAAAAAGCCGGTTGATCCGGTGGGCAATCGTGTTGTTCGCGGCCTTTTCTGTTCTCGTTGTCACTCCTCCGTCTGGAATTACGGCTCAGTCGTGGCACCTCTTCGCAATCTTCGTTGCCACGATTGTGGGATCCATCGTCAGACCGATACCCGGAGGCGCCATGGTGCTGCTTGGAGTCGCAGCATTGGCCTTGACGCGCACGTTGACTATCGACCAGGCATTACGCGGCTATGGCGACCCGATTGTCTGGCTGGTGCTTGCCGCTTTCTTCATGTCGCGCGGCATGATCAAGACCGGGTTGGGCAGGCGAATCGCGCTCCTCTTTATCCGCGCGCTCGGAAGACGCTCGCTTGGGCTCGCATATGCGCTGATCTCAACGGACATGGTATTGGCCACGTTTATCCCTTCGAACGGTGCGCGCGCGGGAGGCATTGTTTTTCCGGTAGCAAAGAGTCTTGCAGAGGCGTACGAATCAAGACCGGGTGAAACTGCTGATCGTCTCGGCGCTTTCCTGATGACTGTCATCTATCAGTGTGATGTGATTGTCTGCGCCATGTTCCTGACCGGTCAGGCCTCAAATGTCCTGATTGCCAAGTTTGCTCAACAGGTTACTGGAATTGAGCTGACGTACGCTCGCTGGGCGCTCGCGGCTGTTGTCCCGGGGCTCATCTCTCTGCTGATAGTCCCGCTGGTTCTTTACAAAACCTTTCCTCCGCAAATCAAACACACTCCCACGGCCGCCACTTTTGCAAATAACGAGCTCAAGCAAATGGGAGCGATGCGCCAGGGCGAACGGCTGATGTTGATCGTATTCGCATTGGTCGCGTCTTTATGGATGACCAGCGCGCTACACGGCATCAATTACGCCGCGGTAGCACTTTTAGGAATTTGCGTCCTCTTGTTGACCGGCGTTTTAAATTGGGAGGACGTAATCCGTGAAAGAGGTGCGTGGGATGTTTTTATCTGGTACGGCGGTCTGGTCAGAATGGCGGAAGCACTTGCTGAAACAGGAATTACAAAGCGCTTCGCTGAAGCTGCAGCCAGTTTTACTGTCGGCTGGAAATGGTGGGCTGCTTTAGCGGTGCTTTTGCTGGTTTACTTTTATGCCCACTATGGCTTCGCAAGCATAACGGCTCACGCCACTGCAATGTACACGCCCTTTCTTGTCGTAATTCTCGCGGCAGGCGCGCCTCCCTACCTGGCCGTGCTCTCCCTTGCGTATTTTTCCAATCTGGACGCTTCCCTCACTCATTTCGGCACTACGCCGGCGCCAATATATTTTGGCGCCGGATATGTGAGGCAGCGAACGTGGTGGAAGCTGGGACTGATCGCGTCCCTTATCACCATTCCGGTATGGGTCGTCTTTGGCTTCCTGTGGTGGAAGATTTTGAAACTCTGGTGAGGGCTTAGGATATGGCCGGGTACTCCGAAACACCGCTGGTGAAGAAATTAGGCATCAAAAATGACTTCCGCGTGGGGGTTGTAAATCCGCCAAAAGGATTTCCCAGGGAACTCGGGAATCTCCCGAGCGGCGTAAACATATCAATCGCTCGTTTACCAAAACCGCTCGATCTGATCATTTTGTTTGCGGATTCTCGGCGAACCTTAAAGCTACAGTTTTCGAAGCTCGCACAGAGGCTCACCGCGAATGGATCGTTATGGATCGCATGGCCGAAGAAAGCGTCAGCAGTAGCTACGGATCTATCTGACAACAGCGTCAGGGAAATCGGACTTGCGGCTGGGCTCGTCGATGTGAAGGTGTGCGCCATTAATGACATTTGGTCCGGCCTAAAGTTTGTTTACCGTATCCAGGATCGCGCGCAACGATAGAGTTACTCACCGGTTGTCTCTGTTGAACGATGAGAGCGGTTGTCATTGCATTAAGCGACGATAGAGAGTAGCCACTAATAGTAGGACCAGCAGCAAACGAATCGAACTGGTTGCGTACTACAGACGGCGAACGCTTTGTGAATATTTCACACGCAATGATTTTTCGGGACAATTCGCAGTCCTGAAGAAAGCGTTGCGACGCACGCCAGTGTGTTTGAAGATTAAGATCTTTCTGTATGTGATCATCTATCCTCTCGCAAGACAGGTGTTTGCGTTTTGGAAATGTATTTACCGGGTGCGTTGAATAATAAATTTGCGCGATTAATGATATGGACCACGTGATATCGAAAAAGGGGTTGCAAAAAAAATTTCGATCACTATAATGCGTCTCCCTCGCGGAAATCATTTGTTGCCCAGGAGTAAGCGTTGAAGTCGGAACCTGATGTTTGATTGTGTTTGTAGGTTAATCGCTCTTATAAAATTTTAGCTGCCCGCTGACCTGCTACGCGATTCTGATTCAGGTTTGTAGTGAGCCCCCTTCGATGTGAAGATGCTCAGACAAGTCCGAGGCGATCTTCTATTGACGTAGAGGTCCGTCACCAACCAATCAACTCAACGCCAATCTGCGGCCGGGAAACTAATTCCCTAACCCGGACTGAGCACAAGTGTTTCTTCCAGCGAAATATATTTAACTTAGAAGTTGATTGGAGCGTTGAAATGAAGGAAGAACCCGCTGTTTGTACCAAGAACTGTCCTATTTGTTCCCTGCAACTCCCTATATCTGAATTCGGCGTTTGCCGAGCTCGGAAAGACGGCAGGAACCTCTACTGCAAGAGCTGTATTCGTAAGAAAGTAACGGAGAGTCGAAGGGTATTGAAAGAATATAGGTCCGCACGAAAGCGTTGCGTTCCTTCGACGCCCGAGCAGCCGGGAGCACTGTTGGTCGCAAGCCCGGAGTCGCCCGCTTATCCCAGAATGATGGGTAAGTTGTCACCCGTAGAGCGCGTCAGGGAGGCAATAAGGAAAGGCGCGCGCACTCAAAAACAGATCGCTCAGGAGACCAGACTCGGTAAAGACGAAATTGGAGAGGCCATCGCGAACCTGCTTCTTTGGACACGTGAAATCAAGACCCACACAGTAGAGAATGTGCGTGTATATTCGATTAACGAGTCTTCGGAGGCGCTATTGATTCGAGAACAAGCGATAGATATGCCCGAGCGCAAGAGGGACCTGCCAAGTTCGTTTAGCGCGGTTCAGGGACTAATGCCTGGTAGGAATCCGGAAGGCAAGGAACCAGAAAAGATCGGCGGCTGGGTGGCAGCCTAGCCGCCGTTGAAGGGTTTTGCGATCTCAGAAGACCTCGAGCACCTCGCGGGCATGCTCTTCAGGTTTGACCTTCTCAAACACTTTTTTGATTTTTCCATTTTCATCGATGAGGAAAGTCATACGCTTGACGCCCATATAAGTGCGGCCCATAAATTTCTTCTCGCCATAGACTCCGTAAGCGTCGGCTATTGAATGATCGGGGTCTGACAGAAGTGTAAAAGGGAGTTTGTACTTGGCAGTAAACTTTTGATGAGACGCCTCGCTGTCGACCGATACTCCGAGTATCTG
>JBHENH010000096.1:0-329 GCA_046262135.1 Pyrinomonadaceae bacterium | reverse complement strand
CTAATATCGCTGCAAGAATGTCAGGGACAATCTGATGAAAACCAAAACAAAAGGCAGCTTCTGGATCGTGAAACAAGAACCGGAAACTTATTCTTGGACCGACTTCGTCAACGATGGCGTAACGGATTGGAGTGGGGTCAGAAATTACCAGGCGCGCAACAACTTGCGCCAAATGAAGACAGGCGAACGTGTCCTGTTCTATCATTCAGGAAAAGATAAAGCCGTCGTTGGCCTGGCGGAAGTCGTCAAGAGCGCCTACCGTGATCCAACGGCGGACGACGAGCAATGGGTGGCAGTCGATCTAAAGGCGGTGAAGTCCCTTAAAAACC
>JBHENH010000095.1:0-11659 GCA_046262135.1 Pyrinomonadaceae bacterium | reverse complement strand
CACCACCCGTTTACTGGTCTTATTCCGTGTGGGCAGTCCTCGGAGTGGACGAGCGCCCGGTTGGGGTCATAATCCAGGTGACCGATGCGACAGAGAATGCGAACTTCCGGAGACAAGTGACCGGGATGAACGAACAGCTTCTCCTCTCTGCAACCCGGCAACATGAGCTGACGGAAAACGCTGAGAGAGCGAATCATCTCAAAGATGAATTTCTCGCTACGCTGTCGCATGAACTTCGCACCCCGTTAACTGCGATTGTCGGGTGGGCGCAGATGTTAGGAAATCCTAAGCTCGACGCGGCTGACTCCCGACGCGCGATCGAAGTCATCCGTCGTAATGCACGCATGCAAGTGCAGATGGTAGAAGATCTGCTCGATGTTTCGCGCATTATCACCGGCAAGTTGCGCTTGAGCGTGCAACCCGTTGACCTCGGGACCATCATCATCGCGGCGGTTGACGGCCTGCGCCCGGCCGCGGAAGCCAAGGCAATAAGTTTACAGCTACAACTCGACTCTCCGGCGGGGCAAGTCTCGGGTGACCCTGATCGGCTGCAACAGGTAGCGTGGAATCTCGTCTCGAACGCTATCAAGTTTACGCCCAAAGACGGGCGCGTGAGTATCGTTCTGCAGCGCATCGATTCACATGTCGAAGTTACAGTGAGCGACACAGGGCTTGGCATCGCGCCGCAGTTTCTGCCCCACGTTTTCGACCGCTTCCGGCAAGCCGATTCAACGACGACGCGTGCATTCGGGGGGTTAGGGTTAGGTTTAGCTATAGTTCGTCAACTGGTTGAATTGCATGGCGGGACAGTACGAGTGGACAGCGAAGGGGAAGGCCTTGGCTCAACTTTCACTGTCAGTCTGCCCTTGATGGCTGTGCGCAGTAAAGTAAGCTTACCCGGGGGCACGCATCAACAGGACTTTAACCTGGCTGAGTTCGAATGTCCGGCAGAGCTTAATGGTTTACGTGTACTGGTCGTTGACGACGAAGTGGACTCGTGTGAGATGCTGGAGTTCATACTTGAGGGCTGCGGCGCGCAGGTGAAGACGACAAGATCGGCAGCCGCCGCCCTGGAAGCAATGGCGGAAGACACGTTTGATGTTTTAATTAGCGACATCGGGATGCCGAATGAAGATGGCTACTCTCTTATTGCTAAAGTGCGTGCCCTGACCAAAGAGCGAGGAGGAGAGGTTCCGGCGGCGGCACTGACAGCTTACGCGGGTGAAGAAGATCGTATCCGTGTGCTCCGGTCAGGGTTCCAAATACATGTGCCCAAACCGATTGGACCAGGCGAGTTGGTCGCCGTAGTCGCCAACCTTGCCGGGCGCACAGGGTAGGGATGGTTATTTGTGCGGCTGTGAACTTTGAGCCTGAATGTGAGCTGATTCTCTCGACTGTGTAATCAGCCCCAGCGTCCCCGCAGCTTTGACGCGTTTGCCTGATAGATTCTCTACATTTGAAGTTAGCTTCGACATGCCCAAACGCACTGACATCCATACAATTCTAATTATCGGATCGGGCCCAATCGTTATTGGACAGGCGTGCGAATTTGATTATTCAGGAACGCAGGCGTGCAAAGCGTTGCGCCAGGAAGGTTATAAGGTCGTGCTGGTGAATTCGAATCCAGCGACGATTATGACTGACCCGGACACTGCCGACATCACCTACATAGAACCACTTACAGTCGATGCAGTTAGCGCGATCATTCGGAAAGAACGGCCGGATGCGTTGCTACCGACGGTCGGGGGCCAGACTGCCTTGAACCTGGCGATTGCGCTGGATGACTCCGGAATTCTCAAGGAGTGCGGCGTTGAAATGATTGGAGCAAAACGCGAGGCCATCCGCGTTGCGGAAGATCGCATGTTGTTCAAGCAGGCGATGGACGATGCAGGTATGCAAATGCCGCGCGGCGGTTTTGCTAAATCGTGGATCGAAGCTCAGGAGATTGTAGAGCACACCGGCTATCCTGCAATTGTTCGACCGTCGTTCACTCTGGGCGGCACCGGAGGAGGCACGGCGTACAATCCTGAAGAATTCGAAGAAATTGTCCGCGCTGGTTTGGCCGCTTCACCAATGCAGGAAGTCCTGGTCGAGGAATCCATTTTAGGTTGGAAAGAATTTGAGCTCGAAGTGATGCGTGATGTTGCCGACAACGTTGTAATCATCTGCTCTATCGAGAATTTCGACCCGATGGGTGTGCATACGGGCGACTCTATTACTGTTGCTCCGGCACAAACTCTAACGGATCGCGAGTATCAACAGCTGCGTGACATGGCAATCACCATTATTCGTAAAGTCGGCGTCGAAACGGGGGGATCAAACATACAGTTTGGTGTGAACCCGCTAAATGGTGATATTCGAGTGATTGAAATGAATCCGCGCGTTTCCCGCTCATCCGCTCTTGCTTCCAAGGCTACTGGATTTCCCATTGCCAAGATCGCCGCAAAACTGGCGGTCGGCTATAGACTCGACGAAATTCCAAACGACATCACGCAAAAAACGCCGGCATCCTTTGAACCAACGATCGATTATGTTGTAGCGAAGATTCCCAAATGGGACTTCGAAAAGTTTCGCGAGGCGGAAGACGTCCTGGGAACACAAATGAAATCGGTCGGAGAAGTGATGGCAATTGGGCGGACCTTTAAAGAAGCGCTTTTCAAAGGCCTTCGTTCCCTTGAAGCGGTCAAGCCGCTGCGGCTGGAAGATGTTTCCGATGATGAACTGCAGCGCAAGCTCGCCCGGCCGAATTCTCAACGTTTTTCTTATATTACTTACGCCCTGCAAAACGGCTGGTCCATCGCGGAGATTTACCGGCTCTCGCGTGTCGATCCCTGGTTCCTCGAACAATTGCAGGACGTTATGGAAATTCAAAAAGCCGTCGAAGGTCTGGAGCTGGAAGAGATTCCTGCCGACCTCTTACGAGCTTTCAAGGAGGTTGCGCTCTCTGACAGACGGCTCGCGTATCTCACCGAGAAGTCGGAAGACGAGGTGCGTGCTTACCGGAAGAATATTGGTGTCGTTCCCGTTTACAAACGAGTTGACACGTGTGGCGCCGAGTTTGAGTCGTTCACACCTTATCTCTATTCGACATACGAAACTGAAAACGAAGCGTCGCCTACGAATCGACGCAAGATCATGATCCTGGGTTCCGGTCCAAACCGGATCGGGCAGGGGATTGAGTTCGATTATTGCTGCTGTCATGCGTCCTTCGCGCTGCGTGACGCGGGGTTTGAAACCATCATGGTCAACTGCAATCCGGAGACGGTCTCAACAGATTATGACACGTCTGATCGCCTTTACTTCGAGCCACTGACCTTTGAAGACGTCATGAACATCGTCGATGTGGAAAAGCCGGAGGGAGTGATCGTGCAGTTTGGTGGTCAAACCCCCTTGAATCTGGCGATGCGGCTTCATGAAGCGGGTGTCCCCATTATCGGAACGGCGGCCGACTCAATAGACCTGGCCGAAGATCGCAAACGCTTTGGCGCCTTGCTGCGAGAACTGGGTATACCCCAGCCGGAAAATGGCATGGCCTCAACGGTCGAACAAGCCAGGGAGGTCGCTGACAACATCGGTTATCCCGTGCTGGTCCGGCCAAGTTATGTCCTGGGTGGCCGCGCAATGGTTATTGTCTACGACGAAGAAAGTCTTGAAGAGTATGTGCGCAATGCTGTCGGCTTCACCCCCGAACGACCGGTCTTGATCGATAAGTTTCTGGAGCGTGCAGCTGAGTTTGATGTGGACGCTCTCGCCGATGAAGCCACTTGCGTCATCGCCGCAATTCAAGAGCACATCGAGGAAGCCGGGATTCATTCAGGTGATTCGTCCTGCGTTTTGCCTCCGGTTCGAATTGACCCGGAACACATCGAGACTATGCGCCATTACACTCGGCTGCTGGCGACAGCACTGTCCGTGCGCGGATTGATGAATATTCAATTTGCCATCAAGGACCACCGCGTTTACGTGCTCGAGGTAAATCCGCGCGCTTCGCGAACCGTTCCGTTTGTGTCAAAATCCACCGGCGTTCCCATTGCTCGTATCGCCGCTCTGGTCATGGCGGGTCAGGCGCTCGCGGACTTTAATTTGCCGCAGGATTTGACGGTCAATCGATTTTTTATTAAGTCACCGGTCTTCCCTTTCGCGAAGTTCCCCGGCGTCGATCCGATTCTCAGTCCCGAGATGCATTCCACAGGAGAAGTTATGGGGGTCGGTGAAACATTCGGTGAAGCTTACGCGAAAGCGATGACCGGAGCTGGATTGACACTCCCGAGCACGGGCACGGCCTTTATAAGTGTGAACGATGCTGATAAGGGCCAGGCAGTCATTCTGGCGCGGAGGCTTTCGCGACTGGGCTTTCAAATCATGGCAACTTTGGGAACCGCTGATCGCTTGCGGGAAGTTGGCATGAAGATAGAAAACGTTTTTAAAGTCAATGAGGGAAGGCCGAACATCGTGGACCACATTAAGCGAGGCGAGATTGCACTCGTGATCAATACTCCGCTGGGTCGTTCCTCGCACTTCGACGAACAGGCGATACGACGTGCGGCTTTGCAGTATAGTGTTCCGTGTGTCACTACTATGACGGGGGCGCAGGCGCTTGTTGAAGCGATTACTTCGCGCGAAACCAGCGACGGTACCACGGTAATATCGTTGCAGGAACTGCACGCGGCGGTCGCCTCGGCGAGGTGAGGAAGAATAAAGGGTCAATTTGAAACGGTTCTCCATATTGAATGTACCAATGACTCATTTGATGAAAGATCATCCTGAATGGCGCCACATACAGAACCGTTGGCGGTAGCCAATGGACGGTAAAATTCAACGAACGGCCATCGGCGCTTACAAAATTGAGTGGAAACACGTCTTGCAGATTTTCTTGAGTGGCCGCATCCATTGGCGACCGCCAAAGGTTCTGCGTTACGACGTTTAGTCCAGAACAGTTACCTTGGACATCAACAGTAAACAGGCGATCGCGAAGATACTGAATGACTGCAAAACAATCGCGGTCGTCGGGCTTTCTTCTGATCCTGGACGACCTTCTTACGGTGTGGCCTCGTACATGAGGCGAAGGGGTTACAAGGTGATTCCGGTTAATCCGAACGAGACAGAAGTGTTTGGCGCTAAATCTTTCAGTGCACTTTCCGATGTGTCCCAGCAGATTGATCTCGTTGATATTTTCCGCCGTTCAAGTGAAGCAGGAAGAACCGTTGATGAAGCAATCGCTGTCGGCGCAAAAGCCGTGTGGTTACAGGAAGGTGTAATCGATGCGGCTGCAGCCAAACGAGCCCTGGACGCCGGGCTCCTGGTGGTAATGGACCGTTGCTGGCTAAAAGAACACGCACGCAGTCAGGCACAGTAGGCGGCGATTAGTCGCTGCTGAAGAAGCAATGCCAACTCAAATTCGAGCAGTCGTTATCACTGTGAGCGATACCTGTTCTCGAGGCGAACGGGAAGACGCTTCGGGAGTGGCTCTGGTTCAACTGCTACTAAAGATGGGCGCGGAGATCGTCGAGCGGAGAATACTATCCGACGATTTAGATCCACTGACTAAGGCCCTGCGCGAATTTGCCGACCGAAGCGATGTCAATCTTGTTATTACAACCGGTGGTACTGGCGTCGCCCCACGCGACAACACTCCTGAAGCCACACTCGCTGTGATTGAACGCGAAGCCCCCGGACTAGCAGAAGCAATGCGGATGGATACATTGAAGCACACGCCAATGGCAATGATCTCCCGCGGCGTCTGCGGTATTCGCTCGGGAACATTGATAGTCAATCTTCCAGGATCGCCCAAAGGAGTAGCCGAGAGTTTTGCTGTGATTGCTCCAGTACTCAACCATGGCATCGCCTTACTCTCGGGCAAGCCCCACGACGAAGCCCAATAATCAACGGTTCGGAAGCTTAAAACTTTAGCCCGCCTTATGGCAGATTCGCGGCCTTGAACCACACCGCGTTCCACCGGTTCGTTGACATTGATCTTCTGCCCCGCTTAAGATTTTTCTATTAATGCTACAATACAATTTGGAACAGTAATGCTGCTGCAAGCGACAACAGCGACCGGGCAAAATATTGGTGGGCCCATCACGGCTTATTGGCCGGTGATGATCTTTTTTGTGGTTGCGGTGCTTTTCCCAATATTGCCCATAGTACTTGGCCGGTTTTTACGGCCTGCAGTGTATGGGAAAGGTAAGATGCGGCCCTATGAATGCGGCATCGATCCAACCACGGATGCTCACTCGCGGTTCACAGTTCGTTATTACATCGTGGCCATGCTGTTTTTGATCTTTGATGTGGAGACGATATTTTTATTGCCATGGGCCATCATTTTTATGGGTGACGATTTCTCGTTCACAAAATTCGCCCTTGTCGAAATGTTTGTGTTTATCGCAATCCTCGTGGTTGGCTACTACTATGCCTGGCGCAAAGGAGCGCTCGAATGGGCCTGAACTCGTCCAAAGTCCAACGTCCAATGTCCAAGGCCTGTCGCGGCCTCCGGAGATTGGACATTGGACATTGGACATTGGACTTTATCGATGGCTGAACACGATCAGGGATTCGTACTAACACGATTTGATTCGCTCATGAACTCCGTCCGGCGAACTGTCGGCGCGAAGGTCATGGACCTGGGCGCCCCTGTCGTCAACTGGGCGCGCGCATCTGCCTTGTGGCCGATGACTTTCGGGTTGGCCTGTTGTGCCATTGAGATGATTGCAACCGGCGCCGGCCGTTTTGATATCGATCGCTTTGGTGCCGGGGTTTTCAGGCCGAGCCCGCGGCAAAGCGATCTCATAATTATTGCGGGTACCGTGACCTTGAAAATGGGCCCGGTGGTGCGAAGAGTGTATGAGCAGATGCCGGAACCTAAATGGGCCATTGCGATGGGCGCCTGCGCGTCAACGGGCGGACCATTCGACTCCTACTCCACTATGCAGGGTGTCGATCGTTGCATTCCAGTGGACGTCTACATCCCGGGTTGTCCGCCACGTCCGGAAGCATTGCTTTACGGGTTGATGCGCTTGCAGGACATCATCATGCGAGAAGCTCCCTCAGCCTATATTTTTGAATCGGATGGTACAGTCCACCGCAGGCAGGAACTTGGAGATGGAGATGAAGTGCAAACTGAATCGTCCCATGGTCGCGAAGAGGTTGTGGCAGGCGCGGCCTGATGTAGTTCCTGGTGGAAACAGATTGTCACACTTTTGTCAGGTTCGGAGGCCCTCGAGTTTGTAACAGATAACGTTGCTTAAGGCGCACTGTTAGAGCGCCGTGGAGGTTCACAAATGAAGTCAGGTGTTTCAAAGCGATTAATTACTTTGCTGGCGATTATGGTCATGCTGGCAACACCGCTGATAGTTGATGCGCAGAGGCGCAGGCCGCGGCTCAGACGGCCGGTGCGCCGCACTGCTGTCGTTACCGTGCCGACGGTGCCGGTCGGTACCAATCTCAAAGTCCGCATCGAAGATACTTTGTCGAGTAAGGAATCACGTATAGGTGACAAGTTTACCGCGACTGTTATGGATCCGGTGCGGTTCAACGAGTCGACAGTAGAAGGCCACATTAGTTCAATTCAGAAGTCCGGGAAAATAAAAGGCCGAACCAGCATGAATCTGGCGTTTGATTCGATTCGTTATACCGACGGGCGAACCGCGCCGTTGCACGGCTACGTAACCCGTGTCTACGGCAACGATTCGGGCACAGCGGATGATGAAGGCGGCGTCACCTCCGGCAGTCGGACAAATCAAACCATCAAACGAGCTGGGATTGGAGCAGGAGCAGGCGCGATCATTGGTGCGATTGCCGGCGGCGGCAAAGGCGCAGCAATTGGCCTGATACTTGGCGGCGCTGGCGGCGCCGGTTCGCTCGCAGTGCAGGGAAGTAAAGAACTGAAGATCGAATCAGGAACCGAGATGCTCGTGCGAGTAACTCGATGACGTTTACCTAGCAAGAGTATTGCCTACTCGCAGATTAAGGGCGCAGAGAACACCTTTACAGGTTTTTCTTTGCGCCTTTTTGTTTCTGGTCAACTGTCTGGCCAGTTCCGATCGAGACAGTCATGGATTAGATGCATCACTACTCAACGCAGAACTAAATACTAAATGCAGCCTCGCCTCAGTCGGGAAGGGTATACCACCTCAACAGGCTTCGAACCTCACCTTCCCTTTGCCTAAGCCTTGTCACGTGCTTCGTTCCCAGATGATCATTACCATCAAAGCCTTCCTCGATAGTTTAATGGAAGAAAACTGAAGGCCACGTCGTCCTATGTTTGTAGGTTTAGACGGGAGAGCCGGATGGAGCAACGCGCTGTAATGGCGGAACCAATAATTGACGACAGCGTTATCGCAGCCTGTCAGGAGGGCGACCGGGAAGCTTTTAGGATGTTATTTGAGACCTACAAAGACCGCGTGTTTTCGATTGCCGTTTATTCATTCGGAGGAGACCGGGCGGTAGCAAGCGACGTTTCACAGCAGGTCTTTCTAAAACTGATGACCACTATCAGACAGTTTAGACGTGATTCCGCCTTTAGCACCTGGCTTTATCGCATTGTCGTAAACACTTGTACGGATGAGCACCGCAAGCGCCGGCGTTTTCTCGCATTTGATGACCACATTGCCATAGACCGGATCGAAGATAGAAAACCACAGGAGAAAGCTTTTGCCCGGCTAGAAGTCTCCGATTCCGTGCAAGCTGCAATAAAGGAACTAAAGCCAAAGCTGCGCATGGCAATTCTTCTGAAGTACGTTGAAGGACTTTCCTACGAGGAGATTGCCGCTGTCCTCGGATGTTCCACCGGCACGGTCGCGTCCCGGCTCAACCGCGGGCATCTGAAATTGGCGCGAAAGCTATCGCACCTGCGCGATCAAGTTCTGGAGTAGCGCAGGACGAGATACGGGCAATTCCAGCTGTCAGATTCGGCCGGCGTAATCGTTGGAGTTTTTGGAGATAAGAATGTTTTCGAAGCATATCACTAAAAAATTATCTGCCTATTGTCACGGCGAAATGCGTTCAGAGGAATCGCGCGAGATCGCCGAACACCTGATTGCGTGCAATCAATGCCGCACCAGGCTTGAACAGATCAAGTTAGGTGTGAACTTGGCCGAGCGTCTTCCGCCGCTGCACGCACCTGATTCACTCTGGTTAGATCTTCAATCCCATCTTGCAGCGCAAAGTAATCGAAAGTACCTCGCGTCTCCGAAACGACATTCATCGGTATTCAAACGTTGGCAGCCTGGGCTCGCCGGTATCGCTGCGGGACTATTTTTGATCGTCGGCTTTGGACTGTTCTGGCTCTACTCGCGTGAGGCCGCCCCTTCATGGGCCGTCGCCCGCATAAATGGTAATCCCACAATCGAATCCTCTCACATTGGAGAAAAAGGACGCCTCGCACTGGGCCAATGGTTGGAAACCAACGAAAGCTCACGCGCCAGGATCGAGGTCGGTTCAATTGGCCAGGTGGAAATAGATCCAAATACGCGCGTCCGATTGGTAGAAACCAAACCGACCGAACATCGGCTTGAACTTGCGCAAGGAAAAATGAGCGCAAGGATTTGGGCGCCGCCCCGGTTATTTTTTGTCAACACCCCCTCCGGCGTCGCCGCCGACCTCGGCTGTGCCTACACGCTGGAAGTTGATGAGAGAGGCTATGGCCTTCTGCATGTGACTTCCGGATGGGTTGCGTTGCAATTAAGAGATCGCGAATCAATGGTTCCGGCGGGCGCCATATGTTCCACGCGGCCGGGCATTGGACCAGGGACGCCTTACTTTGAAGATGCCTCGGAGAATTTTCGCGCGGCGTTGGCCAGACTTGATTTCGACCCGGAAAACGGTAGCCGATCAAAAATATCGGCGTTCGACCTCGTTCTCATGGAGGCCCGACCCCGTGACTCATTAACCCTCTGGCATCTGCTTGAGCGAGTCGAGGAAAGTGATCGGTCGCGAGTCTACGACCGTTTAGCCGCGCTCGTTCCACCACCCGAGGGCGTCACACGCGACGGAGTTTTACAACTGAACGAGCAAATGCTGCAGCTGTGGAAAAACAAATTAGAAATTAGTTGGAGCAACGAATCACGCTTGCGGAAAAGTTGGATAGGTCTCTGGACTCGCGCGCTTGGAAAGGTAAAAGGAGTGTCAGGAAAGAGATGATGCGAATTTGCATCGTCAACCACCGTTAGCTTCAATTGAATTGGTGATTACTAATACGCCTCGATAATGCGCTGCAGATTTGAATTCCGCAAGTCTCAAGAGGAAACAGGAACCGCAAGAGAGTCTTATAAAGGAGTCCACATGAAGAATTTAATCGGCATCCTGATGATAGGAACGATGACGGTACTAACTTCGGGCTGTCAGTGGCGCGTGGGCGGCTCTCAGGGGCAAACTGCAAGGCCGCTTTTTGTGCTGGCGTCGGGATCTCCTTTTTCTATGGGAGAGCGTCCCGTAAGCATCGCCCTCGGTGATTGGAACAAAGATGGAAAGCTGGATATGGTTGCCGGCAATGACGCAAACAAGATGACTGTCTTATTGGGCGATGGCCGCGGCAAGTTCACGCCCGCGCCGCGTACTGCTCTGGCGGTAACTGCTCACTTAATAGCAGTTGGTGACGTGAATAACGATCATAACCTTGACCTTGCCACTACCGAACATGACAGCCTGGGCGTTGTGGTCCTTTTGGGTAAGGGTGATGGCCAGTTTGCGGCTGCGAGTGGATCTCCATTTCCTGCCCTGAACGGAGTCAAACCACATAACCACGGGCTGGCGATGGGCGATGTGAATTCAGATGGAAATCTGGACCTGATGACATCTAATTACGAGGGCAATAGCGTGTCAGTCTTGTTAGGAGATGGAAGGGGCTCTTTCGGACCGGCGCCCGGGTCGCCGTTCGCCGTAGGACGAGGTCCCTACAATCTTTCGCTTGGTGATGTGAATCGCGACCAGAACCTTGATGTAGTCACTCCCAACGTCCGCGATAATAACGCCACCGTCTTGCTGGGAGACGGCAAAGGTGGGTTTGTGGTTGCGCCCGGTCCGCCGCCTGCAGTTGGATATCGACCCTTCTACACCGCCATTGGCGATCTGAACGGTGATGGCAAACCCGACCTGATCACCACCCACGACGACATCGAGAAAATGGCCGTGTTTTTTGGCGATGGACGCGGCAGCTTTGCCGCTGCACCTCGCTCGCCGCTGGATCTGGGCAGCCGTGGATACAAAGTCAATATTTCGGACATCAACGGGGACGCGAAAATGGACGTGGTCGTTGGAAACGTGGCTATCAATCAGGTGACTGTGTTTTTAGGGGACGGGCACGGGAATATTACGTCGGCACCAGGTTCTCCGTATGCCACGGGAAAGGGCTCAACTACATTTGCTCTGGGTGACGTCAACGGCGATGGCAAGATCGATATTGTGACCACCAACTCGGAGGGCAGCGAGGGAAGGGTTTTCTTGCGGAGTTGACGCCCCGGATTTTGAGAGTGTCTTTGTACTCTTAGACCAGAAAGAAACCAATGATTAGCCTGAAGATAATTGCAACGATTGCTATTCTGTCGCTTTGTCTATTCTTTACGATTAGTGCGCAGGCACATCCCCCCACAGGTATAGTTTTGGATCGCGCGGGGAATGTTTATTTCAGTGATCTTGAAACAATCTGGAAGATTGATACGGCGGG
>JBHENH010000094.1:4504-11924 GCA_046262135.1 Pyrinomonadaceae bacterium | reverse complement strand
GCCGAAGTACGACGCCTCATTCAACCTTCCAAAACCGCCGTCACAGTCAAGCGATGGTCTAATAACGGCGAGAGTACGACACTGACCGCTTGACATACCCCGATTTTCGACGGTAACGAGCCGAACTCTGGAAGGAGGTTGCGCCAAAGCTCCTCAGTGGCAATTAGCTACGGCGATCCACAAGGCTGGCCGCAACTGTCACAAGCTCTGCGATTTCAACAGGCTTGGGAACGTGCATTTGGTAGCCAGCCCGAAACGCGCGCATTCGATCCTCCGTTCGCGCGTAAGCCGTTAAGGCGATTGCAGGCACGTCCCCTCCACTTTCTATAGGAAGAGCACGTACGCGCCGAATCAGGTCATAACCATCTTCGCCGGGCATGCCAATATCGCTTATCAACAGATCGGGCTTTTTGTTTTCGATGGCCTTCATGGCTTCCTGAACAGAACCCACCGTCGTTACCTCAGCTCCACAATCTTCGATTCCAGCCCGCAGTAGTTCCTGTGCGTCAGCCTCGTCATCCACTACCAGAACCGTCAAACCATCCAACCGGTCCGGGCATTCGTAAGAAGGCAGCGTATCTCGTGTAGCGGGATGGACTTTATCCCCTAGCCGATCGCTTCGGTAGACCGGAATTACCGGCAGCACGACTGTAAAGGTCGAACCTTGTCCCTCGCCGGGACTATCGGCCCGGACACTGCCGCCATGAAGTTCAATTAGGTGTCGCGTAATAGCGAGCCCCAATCCTAAGCCGCCATGCTGTCGGGTTGTACGCTGGTCGGCCTGTCTAAAGCGATCGAAGACGTAAGGCAAAAAATTTGCCGGAATTCCGGCGCCAGTGTCGCTGATCGTAATCTCTACATGCGAGTTGATGCGCTCCAGCCTGACCTGCACACGACCTCCCTTCGGAGTGAACTTGATGGCGTTTGAGAGCAGGTTCCAAATAACCTGCTGGAGCCGGACCGGATCACCAGAAACCGAAATCACTCCCGTATCCATTATTTTCTGAACCCTTACGTTTTTCGCCTCCGCCGCGGGCGCCACCGCCTCGATGGCCGCCTCTATGAAAGTGTTGGGGTCGACCGGCCGGACATCCAAACGGAGATTGCCGGTGATGATCCGCGAGACATCAAGCAGGTCGTCGATCAGTTGCGCCTGCGCTCGCGCGTTGCGCTCAATTGTTTCCAGGGCCTTGGCCTGTTCAGCCTCCGAGAAGGTTCGTGTGCGCAGCATGTTAGACCATCCCAGGATGGCGTTTAGCGGCGTTCTTAATTCGTGAGAAACGGTCGCCAGGAACTCGTCTTTCAGCTGGTTTGCCTGCTGTGCCTCGCGATAGAGCATCTCTTTCTGCTGCGCCGTTTGTTCGGCCTCAGCGCGCGCCCGTTCGGTAGCCTGGTAGAGCCGGGCATTCTCCATAGCGATCGAGACCTGCGTTGCCAGTCCCTCAATAATGCGAGCGTGACGGTCAATGAACACTCCCTCTTCCGGGTGACCAAAAAACAGACCCCCGTAGACCTCTCCCGTGCGAGAGACGACTGGAAGTGCGAGGTAGCTGGTCACTGGAAGGTGGCCGTCGGGCATACCGAAGTACGACGAATTTTTTCCATAACGAGGATCTTTTTTGACGTCGTCAATCAGGATTGTGCCCTCGCCGCGAAAGGTTGGACCAAACAGGTCTGTGGCGCGAGGCATCGGGAAGTGTGCGAATGCCTCTTTCGGTACACCTGAAAGTGTGTAAAGCATATAAGATGCCCCGCGCTCGTCCAGAACGTTGAAGAAGAACGACCCGAATTGCGCTCCGCAGATTTCAGTGGCGGCATCAGTCACAGCCTGGACTAGCTTCTCTACATCCAGTTCAGCAGCCAGCGTCCGCCCCAGACGATTGATCGTCTCCATTATCTCCGCTTGTTCGCGTAACTGCTCCTCATACTGTTTTCGTTGAGTGATGTCGCGCGCTATCTTGGAAGCTCCAATGATCTGACCATTCGGGCCTCTGATTGGAGACACAGTGAGCGAGATGTCAATGAGCTTCCCGTCCTTGCGCTTGCGAACTGTTTCGTAATGCTCTATCCGCTCTCCTCGCCTTAGCCTTGCAAGGATATTCGGCTCTTCGTCCGCATGATCACGCGGGATCAACATAGCCACCGGTTTGCCGATCATCTCTTCGGCCGTATAGCCGAAGATGCGCTCGGCACCTTTGTGCCAACTAGTGATAATGCCATCGAGTGTCTTAGTGATGATCGCATCCTCGGCCGACTCGATAATGGCGGCCAACCAGTAGGGAGCGATCCCCTTCACTGACGAGTCACTGCGCCAGTCTTCTAGAGGTTGACTGGCAGTTTCTGTACCGGGCTTGTCATCAGCCATAGGCGTAGGTGTACCTAAACTAAATTAATGGGGGATTATGATAAAAACGCGGGGCGAGGATTATACCCAATAAGCTTCAAGATGCTACAAGTCATGATTGGGCACCGGAACGGATGTTAAAATGCCGGCGGTCATGTTACCCACCCTTGTTGCTTGTGCCAGCTCCATATTTCCTGAACTCTGGAACTGTACTTCGATTCATTCTTTTAGACACTTTGAACGGTTAATTTAACTCTCGGGAGGCTGCGGTCTTTTTTGGAATTGCTGCGAACGTCAGGAGAGACCCCGCGCAAGAGGGTGATGCAAACTGCATAACGACCTAATGTAAATCGCGATTGCGCGAAAGCCTGAGAGCGATCGGACGTTGCCCCTTCCGATCGCTCTTTTTTTAGGCAGCCTGTTGACTCTCACGTCACATAGTCTGAAAGTTACTAAGAGGTATACTGAGGGATTGCAGTTGCTCTTTGGTCCACATTAAGCACGATTAAGTTGGAGTTGGAAGCGTTACTGTAAATACTGCTCCTTTTTGTCCTTCGCGATTCCGGGCTTCAACTGTCCCACCATGCAGTTCCACAAGTTGCCTTACTATCGACAGTCCTAAACCAAGCCCTCCATACTTTTTAGTGGACGAACGATCTTCCTGAGTAAACCGCTCAAATATGTGGGGTAAGAAATCCGGCGCAATGCCCGGTCCGGTATCGGCAACCGTGATCCTGGCGCAGGATCCTTCCTTGCTAAGTGAAACATGGATCTGACCACTTTGAGTAAACTTAACTGCATTGGAGAGTAAATTCCAAACGACTTGCTGCAACCGCTCTCCATCGCCGTTTACAATAACCGGGGTCGATTCGGTATGAACGATAATATCAATGCCTTTTGCATCGGCAGCCGGTTGAACAGCATCAATCGCGGCGCTGATCACCTGGAACAGGTCAGTTGGCCCTATAGTAAGACGTAATTTTCCGGTGATGATTCGGGAAAGATCCAACATATCCTCGACGATTCGAGTCAGCGACCGAGCGTTCCGTTCGATAACTTTGACCGCGTGCGGCGCGGCTTTCTCGTCCAACTCTGCATTACGAAGCAATCGCGACCACCCGAGGATGGCATTTAACGGGGTTCGCAGCTCATGAGATGTGTTGGCGAGAAACTCATCCTTCAGGCGGCTTGCTTCTTCCGCTTGCGCGCGAGCGTCGCGTTCGCGTTTAAGTAGCGCCGTTCGTTCCTGTTCCGCGCGGATGGCAGGCGTTATGTCCATCGTTACGCCGCGCATTCCAATCGGTTGGCCGCTTTCGTCGGCTACGGCTACTGAACGTGATTCCACCCACAGTTCTCGCTTATCTTTAGTAATCCAGCGGAAACGATTGACTCCTACTTCGTTAGACGTGAAAGTGTTTGACGCTGCGCGCACCGCGTTTTCACGATCCTCGGGATGGACAATGCTTAACCAGAAGTTAGGAGTGGATAACCATTCCTCTTCGGTATAGCCCAGCATTTTCTCAACGTAACCACTCACAAAATTAATTTGCTGGTTGGCAGCATCGGGTTGTCCCCAGGCTTCCCAAACTACGCCGGGTACGTGCGATACGATGTCGGAGATTCTCTGGCGCTGAACCTCGACTTCTGCGGTCAGACGAAGTTTCTCTTCCACAGCTAACTTCCTCTCATTCATTACTGCGTGCAGAAGTAAAGCCGTTAAGGTCACGACGCCGATGTATAGCTGTAACAGCAAAAGAGATTCATTTGGATTGTTTTGAACAAAAGGTCCGTAGCCCCTTGAGGTCGCCCAAACAGCGACTCCTGAGAGAAGCAATATGGCGGCACACAGCAGCCGCTGATCAAACCGGAGTGCGGCCCAGACCAGAAAAGGCAAGCAGATTTGTTGGATGGGGTAATTGTGTGTGCGACCGGGGAGCCACTCGCCGAAGGCCGTCATACTTGCGATAAAGAGCAGCCCCAGGAGTACTGTCCCCTCAATTCGAATGTTTGATCTTGCCTCAACTTTGAAATCTGTGGCCCAAGAAAGTAGGAAAGGTGCAACGACCAGCGCACCAAAGCCATCGCCAAGCCACCAGGTTACCCATAACTTAGGAAAGTTGGCCCAAGCAGCAGCGGAACCCAGACAAAGGCTGATATTACCGATCGTGGCAGCAATAGCCGGACTTAAAATCACCGCAAACAGAACAAACCGCATGACACCGCGCATGGAGTTCAGCGGTTTATTAGTGCGGCCTACGTGCGTGAGTAGATACCAGGCAGTCAGCGCCTCGAGTGTGTTGCCTGTCGCGATCCCGGCTGCAGTCGCAAATGAAACGTGAGTAAAAAGATTTGTAGCTAAGGCGCCGGCGAAAACTGCGGGCCAGACAGGCCTTCCCAGTATCAATAAAGATGCTATGGCAACCCCGGTAGGCGGCCATACAGGCGAGACGTTAGTGTGAATAGATGCGAGGCTTAGTCCTAGTTCCCCGGCAGCAAAATAGACCATCGCCACGATAAGCGCATAAGCCAGATAACGAGGCGTTCGAAAGCTTATCTTGGAAAACTGCACAACTTCCTATCGATAGCTCCTGAGTCGTGGAAATTAAACTTGACCGATGCGAAGATCGAGATAAACATCGCGAAGACTTGAGTGCTGGTCAACGCGAGCAGCAGGAGAATGTATATTATGGTTTGAAAATCCTGGTGACAAGCCGAGTCAACCTGAGCAATACCTGTCTGGTTAATTCGAACGCGTTACGTACCAAGTGGAAACGACCGGTTTGCGTGCGCCTCGGGCGTTGAGCATTGGGTGATGAGTGGTGATTGACACATTAATTCCACTCAAGACTGAAGTCAGAGCCGACGACTGCACTTCATCGCCAAAGGGGCTATAATATAAGAGTGTTCAATTGGAAAAAGTTTGATGTGTAGATGTTATAGACGGAGCTAAAGTTATGCCCAAAATCAGCGATATAGAAGAAACTCCTAATCCCAACGCGGTTAAATTCATCCTAAGGGAAGCGGTAAGCAATGGTACGACTCATTCTTATAGCTCTTCAGCGCAGGCGGAAAATGATCTACTGGCCAAGTCGTTATTTGATGTGGGTAACGTAGTCTCCGTTTTTTACATGGACCGTATGATAACCGTGGAAAAGGATGACGAAGGCGATTGGGACGACCTGCTACCTGCTCTCGCGGTTCCTATTCGCGCGGCCCCAGCTCTTACGGTTGCAGCAGGCGCAGCGGCCGCCGCTGCAATGGGCGGCGCTATCGCCGCTGTGGCCAGCGACGATCCTCGGCTTTTAAAGATAAACGACATATTGGATGAGAAGGTCCGTCCGGCGCTCATGGGCGATGGAGGTTACCTCGAAGTGATCGGCTTGAAGGACCACACCCTAAGCATACGATATCAGGGTGCTTGCGGGAGTTGCCCCAGTTCACTCACCGGTACGCTGATGGCAATCGAGGGCATGCTCAAGCAAGAGATTGATCCGGAACTTGAAGTCGTCGCTGTCTAAGCCAAACCGCGTGCGTGTAGCGCAAGCCGCCGTGCGATCCGGCAAGGTGCTCCAGCCATTCCAATTTACCTGGAGCGCGGTTCTCCCTCAGTCGCGCTCGGATACTTTCTGGAACCGGCCTTCGTCCCATACGTTTAATCCCTCAGTAATCCTCGTCTGACAAACTACGCAGGAGAACAACTATGGTCCGCCTTACTTCAGTTTTGGCCGTCCTTCTCGCATCCCTGTTTGTTTTGATATCACCGGGTCGTGGAACTCAAGCGCAACAAGCCTCCGACAAACCCGATGCGCGAATTAAGGCCGTCGATGTTTCCTCAAAACCGGCCACCAAAACTAAGGGCACTTCTGCCGCAGCGAAAGCCCGCATCGAGCAACAACGCGCGCTAGCGCTCTCGTTGTTAGTCTCCCTGGCTAACGAAGCGCGCAATTTCCCCGATCAAAAGTTGCGTGCGCGTACTCTCTCCCGGATTGCAGATGTCTTTTGGGATCCGGATCCCGAACAGGGACGAACGCTCTTTCGCAAGGCGTGGGATGCGGCGGAAGTAGCGGATCAGGAAGCGAACCGCCGGATGGAAGAAGAGCGGCAGCGACAGCAGGCCGAGGGCGGATCTTTCGCAGTGGCTGCCCCTCCCGACCTGCGTTCCGAAGTTCTGCGTCTTGCTGCCAGACGCGATCGCGCACTAGGAGAAGAGCTCCTGGACAAACTGAAGGAAGCGCGCAAGCAGGAGGCAGCAGATGCGACTTCGCCTACACGAACAGATCCCTTCGATACCGCAACCTCGATCAAGCAACGCCTGCGACTGGCTAATCAACTACTGGAGACCGACATTGACCGCGCAATACAGTTTGCGGATCCCGCTCTCACAACTGTCACAATGGAGGGACTGAATTTCCTTACTCTCCTGCGGGAAAAAAATCCATCCGCGGCCGATCAGCGCTATTCGAAGATGCTGGCCGGTGCAGAAACGAGTCTGCAGTCTGATGCCAACACGATTTCGTTGCTCTCTTCTTATCTCTTCACGCCACATCTCTTCGTCACATTCACACCAAATGGCGGTCAACAGAGTTCACAAATGAACCTCCGGAAAAGCCCGCCAGACGTTACTCCAGAACTTCGCAATGCCTTCTTTCGCGTCGCAACTCAAATTCTGCTGCGTCCGTCGCCTGCGCGGGAACAGGATCCCACCTCTTCCAGTAACCAGGGCAAATATCTGGTTATCAAACGACTGATGCCGCTGTTTGAACAATACGCCCCGAAAGAAACAGTCGAACAACTTCGAGGCGAACTGTCTTCATTGGCTCAGGGCACTAATCGCGACGTGAATGAGGACGCCGATGATGATGGTGTAGGACGTGGTATCACGCCCGATCGCAGTACTGAGGACGTTGAGAAATCTCTGCTCGAGCGCATTGAACGTGCCAAGACGTCAGCAGAACGTGACGTATTTTATTTGCAACTCGCGACCCGGGTTGCGCAAAAGGGTGACATGCGTGCGCGAGATTTCACCGACAAGATTGACGACAGCGAATTGCGAAAGCAAGCCAAACCATACGTCGA
>JBHENH010000094.1:0-4494 GCA_046262135.1 Pyrinomonadaceae bacterium | reverse complement strand
ATGACGCTGGCGTTGAATTCGGTTGAGAAGAAAGAGTTCGATAAAGCTCTGAACCTGGCGGCTATCGGCGAACTTTCCCACATTCAGAAAGTTTGGTTGTTGACTCAGGCAGCTAAACTTCTCCCTGACACCGAGCGTGAGAGAACTCTGGGGATAATCTCGGAAGCTCTAATCGAAGCGCGACGCATAGATGTTTCAAACGCTGACCGACCGCGTGCGCTTCTGGCGGTTGCAAATGCTCTGATGACTGCGGACCACGCGCGCGCGTGGGACTTAATGCTGGAAGTAGCGAAGGCCTCAAATTCCGCCGAAGCCTTTAATGGTGAAGACGGGAGACTGACTATGAGTCTGCGCAGCAAGTCGATGACATCGATGCGGACCAGCACGGTGGATGAGTTTAACTTGAGCGGAATCTTCCGCACGCTGTCGCAGGAGAATGCAACGCAGGCAATTGAACTCGCACGAAGTTTCGAAGGGGAGGCACCGCGCGCAACTGCCCTTATCTCCGTGGCGCGAACGTTGTTGAATGAGAAGGGTAGATGAGGGATGCGCACAGCAGAGCGGCGCAAGCCGCCTTCCTAATCATGAGACTACGGGAGTTGAATCACCTCATTGACGTGAGAGGCATCATTCCTCAACGGCAACGGCTCGAGTCAGGCGGTTTCAGGTAAGGAGAAGGCGCGCTTGCCTCCGCTCGTCTTACGTCAAAGAGATTAGCTCAGGAGTAGATATTCATTGGCCGCGTCAACAACGCGACTGGATCATCGACATTCAGTGCTTCCCGCACATAAAACGGTTCACCCGCAACTACCCCGATTAACGAACCAAAATACCGCATGCGATATTCGATTTCATTGAGAAAGCCTTCGTCGCTTATCCGGGTAGACGGCTCTCCTGATTCCGGCCGGTAAAACTGAGACGCATGCGCCCTAATCGCCACCATCTTCTGCTCCACAAAATCAGAGACGTCCACAATAAATGAGGGCAGCACGTTGCGTGAGAACAGCGAGTGCATTATCGCCGGCATAGGCACAGGCTCCTGATTGTGCGCTTCGTCGTAGCGCGCCATGGTCGCAAGCCGGGCGGCCTCACGTACGATGCGAGAGGTATTCGCGTGGTCTGGATGTGGATCGTCCCAGTGCGTCGTCAGCAATACCCGGGGTTTATGAGAACGTAACACGCGCACGAGTGCCGTGCGCACTTCCTCCGTCGGCCATATATGCCCATCAGGCTGCGCAAGATTCAGGCGCGCATCCAATTTCATAATACGGGCGGCTTCCTGCCCTTCGGCATTACGTATCTCCGGTGTGCCGCGAGTACCCATCTCACCCCTCGTCATGTCCAGAACCCCAGTGCGATAGCCCTGGTGCTTCAGTTTCAGAAGCGTCCCCGAAACTGACAACTCCGCGTCGTCAGGATGAGAGAACACTGCCAGCACGTCTAATTCCTCTGGTGAATTGTTCATCGCGAGTTGAGGTTTAACTAATGCAGCGCCTGAGGTCAAGTTTCAACGCGAGCGATTAAGTTTCATCTGGTCCATCATTTGCGGCCAACAAGCGCATACCTTGACTCTCGAATAGCCGGTTTGTAGCCTGATACGAGAGGTTATCGCCATTGTGAATCTTATCGTTTTGGGTTCGGGAACATCGGTTCCCCACCCTCATCGCGCCGCTGCAGGCTACTGGTTAAACTCGCAAACCGGCACTGTGTTATTGGACATAAGCGCTGATGCGCCGCACCGCATGGCCCAGGAACAATTGGACTGGTCCAATCTTGATGCGATCTGGATCAGCCACTTGCATCTGGATCATATCGGAGGGTTGGCGCCGTTTCTTTTTGCCACCAGATCCAGCCGGCAAACGCAACAACGTCGGAAACCCCTGAATATTTACGGTCCTGCCGGCTTCACGAAAATTCTCACCGCTGTCGATCAGGCCTACGACTACCGGTTGTTAAAGCAACCCTTCCCCATAGAATCGCACGAGGTAGCACCTGGAAATGCATTTGAGATCCTGCCGGGACTTTCCGCCGAAACATTCTCGACTCCGCATACTAAGGAAAGCCTCGCCATTCGCTTGAAAGATAAAAGCGGCGCCACTTTGGCCTATACATCAGACACCGGATATTCTGACGACCTTATCAAATTCGCCCGCGGTGCAAAGCTCCTGTTGATGGAATGCTCGTTTTACAAAAACAAGCCCGTAAAGACACACTTGGAAATTAAAGAGGCAATGCACGTCGCGCAAATCGCGCAACCGCGAACTGTGGTGTTGAGTCATCTCTACTCGGAGTGGGATGGCATCAATATTGCAGCCGAAGCTAAGAAGTTTTGGTCAGGCGAAACAATTGAAGCTTTTGACGGCTTGCGATTGGAATTTTAAAGCCGGTAGTAACGGTAACTATCGGTTTGCGATCTCTTGCTACCTATTTGCTCGGATCCAAACCAACCGTTTGCAGGTACGCTGAGAATTGAGTATGCGAAAACTTTGTCTTCTACTTACGGCGGGATTGGTGCTCTCGTCTGGTGCGGCCTCGCATGCAGATCAGAAAGCCGGGCGCGGCGATGAGAAACGTCGACCGCAAACGCGCGCCAACGTAGCGCCAGATGGGGATTCACATCTTCTCGAAATCGGACATGGGACGAAAATACGTTCCGTTATACAGACGCCGGCAGATATCAAAGTCGTTTCCTACAACATTCGCTGGCGTGCCGGTGAAGATCTTCGCAAACTTGCTCAACTTTTGAAGTATGACCGGGAAATTGGCGGGGCCTCAATCATGGGACTACAGGAAGTCGATCGGCATAAGGCGCGAACCCGCCATCAAAACACAGTGAAGTTTTTGGCGGATGAGCTGGGCATGCATTATGCCTGGGTCGCGCCTCCGGCAGTTAAATCTGACAAAGAAGAAGAAACCGGTGTTGCTCTTTTGAGTTTTTATCCCCTGAGGGACGTTCGCCGTATAGTCTTGCCACATGAAGGACCCGGTCTTCGCCGGCGCGTGGCGGTGGGAGCCACAATCACAATCGGGCAAACGAGCGTTCGGATCTATTCGGTCCATTCCGAGACGCGGATGCCTATTGCGAAAAAGATGGAACAGATGAAAACGGCGCTCGATGATCTGGCCCACTATCCTAAAGACATGCCGGCCATCGTTGTCGGCGACCTCAATACCTGGGAACAGGAAGCGATGGCTAAGACATACGAACTGTTTGCCAGTCGCAGTTTTCATACGCCCTTTGATGACCAGCCAACCCTCTCCCGAAAGTTTCTGTTTATCTCTGTGGACTTAAAACTCGACTGGATATGGGTGAGAAACCTTGAGAGCCGCGAGTTTGGCGTAGACCGTGAGATCCGGTTATCTGACCACTGGCCTTTATGGTTGGTCGTGAGGATGGAAAAAAGCAAGACGTGAACGTTCGCTGGGAGGATTACGGTTAACGAAGCACTTTTATGTCACGTTCGCTTAAGATCTTCCAACCGGCTTCAGTTCGTGTCCATCTCAGTTGCTGAATTACTTCACCGCGGCGACTGCGGGATCCATTTTCAATTCTATATTTTTTGCGGTAGCGCATAATCGCGGTGCGGCCTCCGTCCCGAAATACGATCTCCGGTTCCTCCGCACGTATATCAATGAGCTTTGCTGTTGCGAAGACGCGCGCCTTCTCATTACGTACGAAGGCCCGTGACGTCTTGCGGGTAAGATAGAATTCCGTTAACTGCGACGGGTAAAAAGTCATCTGTTTCTCGATGTCACGCTTGTTGGTGGCATCGATCCATTCACTAAGGTTTGCACGCAGCACGTCTGCCTGCGATCTCTCGTTTCCTGTAACACTCGATCCCGCTGCTGCCGCCGGCGGCGCTGGCGGTTGGGGTTGAGTAACAGCAACTTGCGCTTCTCCGTAAAGATCCCATCGCGCGACATTTGATATTTTATTATAGACGGTTCGAATCACTAACGACTCATTGAGCTGTTCGGCCGCGATGCGTCTCGTGACGCGCAGGCGTGTGCCGTTGTCGATGGAATCAAAACTCACGCTGAAATTGTCGTCGGTTCTACCGGTGGAAGTAAAAACTAACTTGGAACCTTCAAGAGTCAGTCGCGTGCGGATGAGGTGGCCGTCATCTGCACGACTGACACGCGCAACACCATCAGCAACAAAAGTGACGCGCGGAGCGCGGGACGAACCGATGGTAACGCGTGTACCGCGCCGCTCTATGGCCAACAAGTCGGGTGGGGTTAGTCTGACCGCGAGATCGATGAAAAAGCGTTGTTGCTCTCCAAACGGAAGGTTACTGGAAGCTCCTGCCACGACAGAGTAAAGCCTGTCACTTGCGGGAATGTCTATTCGATACACCCCGTTCATAGCCGGCCGAGATTCGGATTGTGCGGACACTTTTGCGGTATCAGCACTAAAGAGGGCTATCCAGATTAAGCAAACAGCAAGGAAGTTGACCGTTGTGTTCTTCATTTCCTCCCGCTTCGCGCCGTAGC
>JBHENH010000093.1:0-12094 GCA_046262135.1 Pyrinomonadaceae bacterium | reverse complement strand
GCATAAAAGTCGCAGTGCGATCCGACCAGCATTCGAAGATGTTAGGACAGTGCGCTTCCTGGCAAACAGTATGCAGATTAAGCCCTTCAATGAGCTTTAATACGTGGTTCTGGTTCGCGGGATCGCCCAGCCGGATCTTTAGCCAGTCAGGCTTCGGCAGCCGTGGTTTGCGATTATTGCTGATTACGCGTAGCTCGCGGGACAAAGAATTTCTCCTTAGTTGATGGTGACAGAATATTCTAGCATCGCGCGAATGGAATAAGACACCGACGCCTCAAGGACCAACACTTACCCGGCAAACCAGACCCACGGCAAATCATTATCGACCTGTCCCGGCTTTGATGCGCTTGGAGATATCGGGTTCGCCGCCCGTTTGCGGAAAGGCTAAGCGTTTCCGGAAGGCCTATTGTTATCTGAGGCTGCGCCCCGAAGGCATAGCCTCAAAATCTAGAGAGCTAATCGGAAAGCCACAGGCTTTCCGCAAAGAAGGCGACAGAGCCGGAACGAGTTTGCTCCATACTCAAGAAGACTTGGCTTCACTCTCTGTAGGAAAATAGCGATTAGCGCGTAAAAGATTTTGCATATCACATTTCTTATTTGCCATTTCAGGACGATCCGGTCCTTTCCTGCGATGGCAAATGAAAAATGTTAAATGGGACAAATGGAAAATCTCCTTTTCTTTCAGCTAACATTTCCACCGAGGAGCTAGGGAAAATCTCCTTCTCCTTCAACTAGCCTTTGGGCATCAGAAGTTGTGAAAGGAGTTCCGTATCGATATTGCCACCTGAGAGGATGACACCGACTCGTTTCAGATCGCGCGGCAGTTTACGCATGAGGACAGCCGCGGCTGCAGCAGCACCCGATGGCTCTACTAATAATTTCATTCGAAACAAAAGAAATTTTATCGTTTCAATGATCTCCCCATCTGTAACCGTCAAGACGTCTTCGGCAGTTCTCTGCAGAATTGGAAACGTCAACGTGCCCGGCGACTGAACTCGTAGACCATCCGCGATTGTAGCGGGAGGCGGAATTGACACGCGCTCACTCTTCAAAAACGATTGGCGTGTATCATCTGCGGTGTCAGGCTCAACGGGAAAACACCGTATACGCGGGTTGGTTGCTTTCGCCGCCGTGCTGATTCCAGCGAAGAGTCCGCCACCACTGCATGGAGCGAGAATAGAATCAAGATCGGGCACCTCTTCAAGTAATTCCAGTCCGCAAGTGCCTTGCCCAGCGAGAATAAAGTAGTCGTCGTAAGGAGGAACCATGACGCGCTTTTCGCGTTCGGCGATTTCGAAGGCGACTCCTTCGCGATCCTGCTTTTGGCGATCGTAGAAGACAATTTCGGCGCCGTATGCCTTCGTTGCGGTAACTTTGGCCTTCGGCGCATCATCAGGCATAGCGATAACGGCAGTGATCCCCGCTTCGCGAGACGCCAACGCCACGGCCTGTGCATGATTCCCTGATGAGAACGCAGCCACGCCCCGGCGCCTTTCTTCGTCGCTCAGACACAGGATCTTGTTAGTAGCGCCGCGAATCTTAAATGCTCCCGCACGTTGCAAATTCTCACATTTGAAAAAGACTTCACGCCCGGCCACATCATTGAAAGATCGTGAAGTAACAACCGGAGTGCGATGGATGTGCCCGCGAATCCGTTTAGCAGCTTGTTTGATCAGATCGAAAGTCAGCATGGCATCATTTCTTCAGCACGTTGGTCTCACCCCTTCGTTCGTCGCGTGGTCCAATCATTAACATTAATTCGAAACGTTTTCGAAAATCTTTGAACTCTATAAATGTACGCCTTGCAAACAGACGTCACTGTTTGGCACTACTGCGTTCAAAATGAGATTGTCACTCTTAACCAGTGAATAACGCCTGTTTCGAAGACGGCATAAGCGTTGCAGCCCTCAAATATAGCCCCCTCGGATCTTCACGAATCATTCAAAATGAGAGGTTACAACCACCTCGACGGAGAGTAACCGTGGGACTGATGGATTATAGAGTACAGAAGGTGATTGCTCTCATGGAAGAACGTCTTCATCAGGGTCACTCAGCCAGCAGCTTGGCGAAAGACGTAAATCTGTCTTCTTCACGACTTCATCAGCTGTTTAAAAGGGAAACTGGCCTGCCTCCGGCCACATACCTGCGCTCGCTCAGAATGAAACAGGCGAAAGAACTTTTAGAGACTTCTTATCTGAGTATCAAAGAAGTGATGACCAGAGTGGGCGTGTTGGACGAGAGCCACTTCGTGCGTGCGTTCAAAAAAACTTATGGTTGCACACCAGCCAAATACAGAGAGCATTTCATGAACGTGCAACCGAACAACAATAATTCTGCAAACCACTCCGCATAGTTCGACGGCTGCGTGCTTATGAATTGAAAGAAGTGTCAGCGCCGCTGACCGTTGTAGCGCTCTCATGCCTCAGTAGTTTCGCGCCATGCTCTTTCGTTTCTGCTTCGCGGATTATCAGTTGAGAGACGTCGCACATATTCAGAATTAGTCAGGCTTGCTATAGGATTCGCCAACGAATAATAGGAACGGCCAGCTTGTAATAAAAATGGCCATCTTGTCGGCGTAGACATGAAGTAGTAGTCTCCGCCTATCCCCTTGGAGCTAAATTCAAACGCGTCAGGATATGTTGGCGCACATTTTTTGTGGTCTATGAAAGGTTGGAAGTTCTCAGTGCTTATGCTGCCATAAATCTCTCCTCTAATAGGCTATAGCACCTCCAATTAATTTTGCAGGCAGCCTTCTGGCACCGCTGTGCGGTGAAACGTAAGGTGCGGGCACAGGACTACGTGAAGGATTGCTGGCCCCCCGGGTATAAACATTAGACAGTCATCATCCTGTCTTGACCGGCGCTATTGAGAGCGGGTCGCAGCAGTGGTGTGCCTGGATGAACACTTAAAGGAGATCGAAAATGAATATCAGACATGCGGCAATGGCCTTGTTTATAAGCATGGTCATGCTTTCTATAGTGCCATTGAGTATGGCGGCAACCACACGCAATTCGGCATCCACCTTTGGACTTCACACTACTAGTACGCTTGCCGCTCCGGCTGGTGTGACCGTTCCCATAGCAGGTACTACCAGCAGAGGCGGAAAATTTACCGGCGCGTTCAACATTCAGCAATTTAGCGTCGTCAACAATCAGATAGTGGCCGCAGGCACGCTCACGGGAACCATACAAAATTCTGTCGGGAATGTGATCGGCACTGTCCTCAGGACTGTAAGGCTTATTGTCACCATCCGCGGCGCCACATGCGACATTCTTCATCTGGAACTAGGTCCGCTTGATCTAGACTTGTTAGGTTTACAGGTTCATCTGGATAAGGTTGTACTGGACATTGATGCGGACCCGAGTGGCGGGCTCCTTGGATCGCTGTTGTGTGCGGTGGCCAACTTGCTCAACGGCGGGGGAGCGCTGGCGGACATTGTTAATCTACTCAACCAAATACTCGCGCTTTTGTAAGCTCAGTCCAAGCTTGCAGTCTACACAGAGGAGAGAGCCTTGGGGGCTCTCTTCTCGCTTTAGTTGTGATTGGTACTACGAGCAAAACTCAAGGTGTGTTGTCATGAGTACGCTATGCATAGAAACTCCTTCTTAGATGTTCTGCCCATTCAAATCCCGCAATTCCATATCAAATACCCCGGCGAAGTGCGTCATAATACGATCCTCAACTTCATTCATGTTAACTTGATGACCGAGCATATCCTCCATTGAAGTCACTTGCTCACCATCACACGCGATGATCAAATTAAAAAAACTAAGATCGGTATTCACGTTGAGCGCGAATCCGTGAGTAGTTATCCAACGAGCAATGTGCACGCCGATAGCCGCAACCTTGCCGCGCGACGTGTGAACGCCGGTCAGCCCGTCAATTCGAAAGGTCCCAATCTTAAAATCAGAGAGTGTTCTTATTAAGACTTCTTCAAGGTCACGGACGTAGCGATGAACATCTTCCCGATCGGGACTGAGGTTTATTATCGGGTATCCTACAATCTGGCCCAACCCGTGATAGGTTATTTTTCCGCCTCGATTTGTCTCAAAAACCCCGACACCCCGCGCATTAAGCAACTCCTGGGACATCAGAATTCCTGCGCTATCGCCGCGCCTGCCAACAGTCAATGTGTGTGGGTGTTCAAGAAGCAAGAGTGTATCTGGTTGTTCTCCGTTCTTTACGGCCAACTCGGTCTCTTTTTGAAGAGCTAGCGCGGCGGCGTAGTCGACGCGGCCCATCCGTGTGGCTAATAACTGTCTTTTTGGAGTCATTTGAATGGATGTCGTCGATGCTTATTCTAACAGCGCCGATCGAAAAGATTGTAAAGCAGCGGCAAGGTTCTCCATCAGAAAGATTGCGACCATTCGCAATATTTGAGTAGTGAGGTTGGACAACGAAGGAGCGGGGGCAATGCCCGCCTTCCTCACCGAGAGACATTCGAGTTTGAATTGCTGGCTTTCGCTTGGAAGGCTTTCAAGTGGGAATGTTGCCAATGTAAAAGCAGCTCTGGGTCAGGAGGGCGGGCATGCCCCCGCTTCCTGGCGTTGTGGTTATAATGTCTGTGAAGCTAAAAGGAATGTGCTAACAGGAGAACCATGGTCCAACGAATCATTGCTGTGTTCATAACCACATTCATCGCTACAGTTATTCTTTTTCCCGCTACAAGCTTAGCGCAAACAAGAAAGCGCACCGCCACCCGATCGAGCCGGCCCGGCGCTAAACCGAAGGCTGGAGAGGTGCAGCGTGAGGGGGCGACGCGTGTTGCCGATCAGATCAAAATCCTAACACGATTTATCTACGTGCTGGGCGGAGTGGCGAAGGGATTGGAGGGTGTGGACGACGCAGCGCGCCGTAATGAGGCTCCGACGGCAGTCCTGAACCAGGCGAGAAGAAACAAAGAGACGGTGCGAACAAGTATTCAAAGCGTAAGGGAAGGATTAGACAAACTGGAGCTGGATTTTCGCACCACTCCTGGGTTAGAACGCTATTACACAAGACTCGCGGGTGTAGCGGCCGGCGCCGCGGACGCGGAAGATCTGGCGGCTTCAAATCAATTTGATAAAGCGGGCCGGCGGCTGCTGGAGGTAATAAATCAACTAACCGATGCGCTGCTGGCGATGCGGTGAGTAGGACAGGCATTCCTGCCTGTCTGCATTTTTTACCCGTGGTAAATGGAAGACGTCAACGAGTGACAGGCAGGAATGCCTGTCCTACTTTTGTTTGGGGTAATAACCCTGGCGCGCGCGCACGCGAAGTTCAGGGTGAGTCGGTAGAGTTACGGCGATGTGACGAAACTGCGCGCCGGCCATCTGCGAGTTTGAGTAATACTGCAAAAGGTATTGTCCCCGAAGTTCTGCAGCAACTTCTCCGAAAACCCTTTCGAGATCCTTCTCCGAATCGGGGACGAACGCCGTGCCACCCGTCGACTGAGCAATTGACTCCATTGCATTCTGCGCTCTGGTACTCATGTCATTAAGCCGAATCGATTGCCCACCTGGATTAATAGAATAGAAGGCGGCGTCAGCTTGTTGCACAGCCCCCTGCACTTCGATAACGGCCCTGCGCCGGCGCGCGAGAAGATTTTGGTGTGCCGCCGCAGGCGTAACCTCTCCTCTCTGGCTCGCGCGGGCTTGTGCCACAGTCAAATCTTTCACGAGGTCACTGTAGTTGTCGTCGCCATCCGAGATAACAACGATTACCCTTCGGTGACGCTCGGATGAATTTTCAACAAGGTACTTTGCGGCGGCTATCACGGTGTCGAAAAACGCCGTCGGTACGGGAGAAGTAGCTGCAGGAATAGTCACTAACCGGGCTGCCGCCGATTCCGCGGACGCGAGGGGGGAAACGAGAGTCGCCCGATCAGTAATGGTGAGTACAGCAGCGCGATCGAGGGGTTTCATTACTCGCTTTAGAAAGCTTGCCGCCGCCTGTTGTTGAAAGGAAAAGAACCCCTTCTGACTAACGCTGCTGGAGACGTCAAACAGTAAGGCGATGTCCAACGGTACTTGGTCGGGATTACCGATCTCTACTATTTGCTGAGTTCGGCCCTCCTCCTCGAGTCGGAAATCGCCAAGTTGCAAACCATGAAGCGCCTGGCCCTTTTCGTCAACGACTGAAACGGGGACCATTACGAGGTTCGAACTCACTCGAATGACTTCGAAATCTTCATCCCGGGGCGGAGCGGGGGTTGGGGTCGGCTTGGGAGTCGGCGCCGGAGGGGGTGGTGGCAAATCGCGAATGGTCTGTGCCGCTCCGATCCTCGCACAGCAAAAAAGAGCCAGCGCGGTAAACAGCAGCGCTGGCCCAAATTGTTTTCCCCTAATCCCGTAAGTCATCAAGCCATTTTTCTCATGCCGCCAGCTCACTGGCCTTCATTTTCTTAGCCTTGAAGTTCCGACGGCAATTTATGGCATTCAATGCTCGCGTCGTTCCCGCCAATTCACGCGAGTTTCCAGTGCGCTTGCTATTGACTCGCACCTGATCCGGAGCTGGTCATTGTCGGCGCCTGTTGCATAAGGCCCTTGTTGACCAGCAGCTTAACTTCAACACGTCGATTCTGAGCGCGACCGTTGCGAGAAGAATTTTCGGCTACCGGGTGAGATTCACCATACCCGTACGGCGTAACGATACGTCGCAGCGGGATGCTGTGGTTCTCAACGAGATAACGGATGACCGCATCTGCTCGACGCTGACTTAAAGCACGATTTCTCTCAACACTGCCGCTCGCATCGGCGAAACCGGAAACCTCCAGCACATAACCCTTGGCGTTCAATGCCTTTGTGGCGACTTCGTCTAGTTTGGCTTTGGAGTCACGCGACAGAATCGCGCTTCCAACTCTGAAGTTCACGGCTAGTACAGCTTGCGGAACATAGTCATCAAGAGCGGAGATCCGGTCGTTTGTAGCAAGTACTCCTGCTACCGCCGAATCCGCCGTTTCCTGAGCCGCTCTGGCGCCGCCTTTAGCAGTGTTCGCTACAGCGGAGAGCTCATCCAGTTGCCCGGAAAGACGCTGCGCATTCTGCTCAACCTGACTTAACTTCGTTTCGGTACTGGAAGCGCGATCCTCAAGCGGCGCGGCGCGAGATTCAACAGCACGCGCTACTCGTAGATCCGATTCGGCGAACCTGACTTTGGACGCTTGCAATTCGCCGGCATTATTGCCCCGGCCTTCAACTTCCACGTTAAGGCCGCGCAAAATCTGCGTTTGAGCATAGTTGGCGCCGCTGCGTAGAAAACCGCCTTTGGTCTTCACGCTGGTTCGGTCATCCAAACGAACGATGGTGTCCACGCCGTTATTATCGCGGATAGTAAAAGTGTCTGCGTCGCGCCTAATCACAACGCCTTTGATCTTCATCTTTTCGCCACTGGCGACGGAACGGGAGCTCGTACCGGTGGAGTATTGGGCGAAGGCGCTGGAGGCTGAAGAGCCTAAAAGAAAAATTGCCAGGACGAGTGGGGGAAACATCTTAATCTTGGGGATTGCCATAACTTCTCTCCTTAATCTTAAAAGTGGGAGGCTCACACCAATGTCGAGCCGGGGCGTTAAGTTCTGACGAGCATTCCGGGTTGTTCGTTGTCCGCAATTTCATTGCACGCGCGACACTCTTATAGCTGGTAACAATCTAAGTCAAGTTTTTGTCGCCGCTTTCGACGATTCATCATTTAATTACCATTCGATCGCAATATCTGACAGCGGAACGATCGTGATACAAGGTTAGAAAACGACTAAAAGGAGAACTCTCCAGCTTCCAACTGCTCTTTCACGTATGCCAGGAATCGTTCGGCGTCTGCGCCGTCAATCACCCGGTGGTCGAAGCTCAGCGCAAAGTAGGCCATCCAACGGGTCGCGATGTAATCTTCTCCTTCCGCTGTCGTGAGCACCTTGGCCCGCTTCTCAATCTTCCCTACGCCCAGAATGGCGAGTTGTGGCTGGTTAATAATCGGCGTACCGAAAAGTCCTCCAAAAACGCCCGGATTGGTGATGGTAAACGTTCCACCACCGACTTCATCAGGCTTCAGCTGCTTTGTGCGAGCGCGTTCCGCCAGATCGTTAGCGGCCCTTGCGAGTCCCGAAATCGAGAGATCGTCGGCTCGCTTGATTACGGGAACAATCAAGCCCCAATCGAGCGCCACTGCCATTCCCAGATTAATGTCGCGTTTATAGATGATCTGACCGCCACTGACTTGGGCATTGAAGATGGGGAATTTACGGAGTGCATTGTTAACTGCCTGAAAAATGAACGGCATATAGGTCAGTTTGGTCCCTGTCCGTTCAGCGAAAGAATCTTTATGTTGATCACGCAACTTGGCAATGCGCGTCATATCGATTTCGTAAACAGTAGTAACGTGCGCGGAAGTGCGTCGCGACTGCACCATGTGCTCCGAAATCTTTTTACGCATCACCGTCATTTGCTCGACGCGATCGCCATCGGCTGGTTTGATTGCCGCAGGCGGCGGAACTTCCTGAATTGCTGCACCGGTTGCAGGGCGTGATGCGGTTGCCGGTGTGGTGCGCGTGGGAGTTGACGTCGGCGAGCCAGACTCAATAAAGCTAAGAATGTCGTTTTTAGTTACTCGTCCACTCAAACCGGTTCCTTCGAGCTTTGCGATATCGACGCCATGCTCCTGGGCAATCTTGCGCACCAGGGGACTGGATTTGGTGCGACGCAGATCCTCGGCAGTATCGGCTGCACCGCCGCCGTTACCACTAGCAGGCTGCCCTTTTTGTGTAGGCTGGGTGGCTGGAGCTTTTTCCTCGCGAGGCTTTTCAGGGACTGTTTGAATTTCCGCAGGTGCTTGTTTGGATTCGGCGGCTTTTGACGGGGCAGGGGCTTTCGTTCCATCGGCCTGTTGCACTTCGGCTCCGGTCGCTGCTGACGCGTCGGCTTGAGCCGCGGGCATCTCGATTTGAGCCGAAGATTTTGCGCGCGGTTGCTGGGCTACCTTGATTGTTTCCGGAGCTGTCGTCGATCCCGAAGTTTCTGTCCGGGCAACCGCGTCCTCGGTTGTTGGAATCGCGGCCTTGACAGCATCCCCCGCCCCGCCATCAAGAACAGCCACGGTTGTGTTAATCTCGACCGTGTCTCCTTCTTTGTAACGAATCTCTGTTAAAGTTCCGGCGGCAGGTGATGGTATTTCGGCATCAACTTTATCCGTGGAGATCTCGAAAAGGGGTTCGTCCCGCTCAACGCGTTCCCCTACCTGCTTAAGCCATTTCGTGATGGTGCCCTCAGCAATCGACTCGCCCATCTGAGGCATTACAACTTCTGTTGACATAAATTACTCCAGATCTCACCTTTACTCAGACCAACTTGGCACCAGTCTGGTCGGCACGCCACCGAACGCCGGGCACTGAACCGTAACAAGTCACGCCTTAACGCTTGTTTCTAACTTCCAGCCGACTGGGTCTTCTCTTCCGCAGTCGTCGGATCAATAACAGTTTTGATCTCTGAAATCCGATTTGCAGGAAAGCCACCCTGGCTCGCATGTTCGCGAATCATGTCGGCATTCGGCGCGATGTAAACACAATAAATCTTGTCGCCAGTAACGTAGCTTTGCAACCACTGGATTTGTGGTCCCATCTTCTGCAACACGCCACACGACGTCTGCGAAATCCCCTGTAGTTCCTGGGGGGACAAATTTCCTGCTCCTGGAATCTCCCGTTCAATTAGAAACTTTGGCATGGATTAGCGCTCCTTTAGAGTTGGGGTGAACTTCAGTAAGCCGCAAGTTTCCTCGCAGCATCCACGACATCCTTTGTTTGCGGCAAATAGTAATCTTCCAACGGCGGCGAATACGGCACAGGCGTATCGATCGATGCGAGGCGAAGTACCGGCGCATCCAGCCACTCGAATGCTTCTTCAGCGATGGTCGATGCAATCTCTCCGCCAATGCCGCCGGTGCGAGAAGCTTCGTGCAACACAATTGCCTTACTAGTTTTCTTAACGCTTGTCAGAATGGCAGTCTTGTCGAGCGGTGCGAGCGTGCGCAGGTCAATGATCTCGAGATCCAGGCCTTCCTTCTCCAGTTCCTCCGCAGCATCCATTGCGGTCAGAACCATAGCACCGAATGTAATGATCGAAAGATCTCGGCCCTCGCGAACGGTGCGTGCTTTGCCAATTTCGACAATGTAGTCGTTGGCTGGTAGCTCTTCACGAAGTCGCGGCAGGCGATACAGTTTCTTGTGTTCAAAATACAAAACCGGGTCGGGATCGCGGATTGCTGCTTTAATAAGTCCCTTGGCATCGTACGCCGTGGAAGGTTCCACGATCTTTAGTCCGGCCGTATTCAGGAAAAACGACTCCGCATTTAGTGAATGGAACGGACCGGAGCGGACCCCGGAACCACATGGTCCACGAAAAACCGCCGGGACATTCGCGCCCCATCGATAACGGCACTTTGCAGCGTAGTTTGTGAGAAGATCGAAGCCGGCAGAAATGAAATCGATAAATTGAAATTCCGCGACCGCTTTCAGGCCCATAAGTCCGGCCCCGCAGGCGGCGCCTACGATCGCGGCTTCGGAAATCGGTGTGTCGATTACACGGCCACGACCGAATTCGTCAATTAGTCCGTCAGTAACTTTGAACGCTCCGCCATACGCACCGACATCTTCGCCGATCACAAACACCGTGGGATCACGATCCATCTCTTCCCAGATGCCCTGGCGTATTGCTTCGACCATCGTGGCCTGCCCACCACGTTCCGGACGAGCTGACTTGTGCTCTTTTTTTGTTGCCGTTGCCATTTGATCAAATCGGTCTTGGGTCTTTGGTCTTAGAGTGCGGGCTTACCTGTGTAGTGCACTGATTGACTGGGACAGATAGTTAAGCCTACTACTCTAAGAGAGCAGGAGGCTTACGATGGCTGTCAAACGCAGAACATTCAGCCGTGATTTCAAGTTACAAGTGGTGCGCGAAGTGGAAACTGGCAAGAGCCAGGCTCAGATCGCGCGTGAACATCGCATCAGTCAAAACCTGATTTCGCGTTGGTGTCGGCATCACCGACGTTACAAAGAAAAAGCTTTTGCCGGCAAAGGGCACGCTTACACAGACGATGCGCGGATTGCCGGCCTCGAGCGGATGGTCGGACGCCTGACCATGGAGAACGACCTTTTAAAAAAAGTCTTAGCGAAGCTCGAGGAAGAAACGTAGTCAAACAACGGGATTGGAATCGGCTCATGACTCCCTTAATCACCCAAGTGACGAGCGAGCACGACACCGGCGCACGAGCCCTCAAAGAGCTCAGTGCGGCGGTGTCGGTCTCGCGGTCGAGTTATTACCGCCACGCTAAGAAAAAAACGAAGGCGCGTCTCAGGTCCGCCCCTGAACAACGACGGCGGGAGCGGATTCAGGAAATCGCTCTGGCCATGCCTAACTATGGACACCGTTCGATGACCGCCGAATTAGAGCGCCGGAGATTGCCGACTGGCCGCGATCGCGTTTTGCGTTATATGCGCGAAGCTCAGCTGCTTTGTCGTCGGCGCCGAGCGTTTGTCACTACCACTGATTCTAACCATGACTTGAAAGTGTTCCCCAATCTGGCCAAGGAACTTACGCTCACCGCCGTTGACCAACTATGGGTGGCCGATATTACTTATATTCAACTACCGCGCGGCTTCGCTTACCTGGCAGTGCTGTTGGATGCTTTTAGTCGCCGCGTGATTGGCTGGTCTCTGGACCAGCACATGATGACTGAACTACCGCTTCACGCGCTGCAGATGGCTCTCCAGCACCGGAAGGTGAAGCCGGGACTAATTCATCATTCTGATCGCGGCAAACAATATGCGGCCGCCGCCTACGTTTCTTTACTTGTCAAACATCAAATTCGCGGCAGCATGAGTCGCCCTGGTAATCCTTATGACAACCCGCAGGCGGAACGTTTCATGCGCACGCTTAAATACGACGAAGTTTACTTATCTGATTATCAATCCTTGACTGAGGCACGCGCCTCAATCAAACACTTCATTGAGAAAGTGTACAATCGCAAGCGACTGCACTCGGTGCTCGGTTATAAACCACCCGTCGAGTTTGAGCGGTCCTTGCCTCGGCCAAAACTTGCTTAACTGTTTGTCTCATTTCGTCAGTCCACTACA
>JBHENH010000092.1:11826-12167 GCA_046262135.1 Pyrinomonadaceae bacterium | reverse complement strand
GAAGTAGTGGACGGAAGACCGCTTGTGGGCGTTTGCTGCCCCGGCGTTTGTGGCGTTGGTGGACGTGGCCCCTGGGTGTTTGGCGTAGTCTGCTGTCGTTGCTGTTCGGTTCCCGGTTGAGGTTGCGTGCTCTGCTGGGTTTCGTTGCTGGGACGCACCACCGATCCCGCGGCGTTCGGCGGCAAGGGACTGCTTGAAGGCTGCGGCGTTCGACTGGGCGACGGAGGAGTTTGCGCTGTCGCCAACCCGCCTACTGCTAAGGTAATCAGGAATGAGAGCGCAAAAAGCGTCGCACTTCTCGTTGGCGAAAAGGCGCGCGAGGAATAGTTCTTTGTCTGGAT